>NZ_CP106869.1:0-192500 GCF_025665335.1 Xanthomonas sp. AM6 | reverse complement strand
CCTTTCCCTGTCACCCGACGTTTCCGTCGAAGCGAGCCGCCCATTATAGCGGACTTTTTCTTGCCGTCAACACCTCGTTTCGAGGTCCTGACGCCGATCCAACTCTCCGCCCGAAGGCTTTTCGTCGAACCGAGCCGCCCATCATAGCGGCTTTTTTGTTGCCGTCAATACCCTGATTTATCAGGAGGTTGACACCGCTTCCTGTGAAGAACCCTGAGGTTTTTCGCCGAAGCGAGCCGGCCATATTAGCCGTTTTTTTCACGCCGTCAACACCCGATGTTCGCTAGGTGTTTCCGGTCCGTTTCTGCCTCTGCCGAGCCGAAGACCGGCAGCTGCGTAGCGGGCCGCGCAGTCTACCGGGCCAGGAAAAAACGTCAACCGCTTTTTGCCGGCGGTGCGCGTGCCCCGCGGCGGACGCTGCGTGGCGACGTTCCTGTCGGCAGGAACGCGCGAGCGCGCGCGCGAGGAACACCCGCCCCACGCCGCAGCTGCCGCGGGCGAGCGCTTCGCCGAGAATGCAGGGTCTCTCCCCACAGGACCTCGCGATGCCCTCCACCGCCACACGCTCCCTCTGGCGCGACGCCTCGCTGCCGGCGCTGGTCGCCGGCTCCGTCACCGTGCTGGTCGGCTTCGCCAGTTCGGCGGTGATCGTGTTCCAGGCCGCGCGCACGCTGGGCGCGTCGCAGGCGGAGATCGCCTCGTGGATGTGGGCGCTGGGGCTGGGCATGGGCGCGACCTGCATCGGCCTGTCGCTGCGCTACAAGATGCCGGTGGTGACCGCCTGGTCCACGCCGGGCGCGGCGATGCTGATCAGCAGCGGCGGCGGGTTGCCGCTGTCCGATGCGATCGGCGCGTTCGTGGTGGCCGCGCTGCTCGGCACCGCGGTCGGGTTCTCCGGCCTGTTCGAGCGGATGATCCGGCGCATCCCGATGTCGCTGGCCGCGGCGATGCTGGCCGGGGTGCTGCTGCGCTTCGGCCTGGACGTGTTCGTGGCGATGCAGAGCCAGCTGGGCATGGCGCTGGCGATGTTCGCGGTGTACCTGTTGGGGCGCCGCGCGTTCCCGCGCTATGCGGTGATCGCGACGCTGGCGGTGGGCATCGCGATCGCCGCAGGCAGCGGCACGCTGCACCTGGAGACCGCGCAGTTGAGCCTGGCGCGACCGGTGTTCGTGTGGCCCACGCTGTCGTGGCAGGCCTTGTTCGGCATCGCCTTGCCGTTGTTCGTGGTGACGATGGCCTCGCAGAACCTGCCCGGCGTGGCGGTGATCCGCGCGTCCGGCTACGCGGTGCCGATCTCGCCGACGCTCGGCTGGATCGGGGTGGTCAATGTGCTGCTGGCGCCGTTCGGGGCCTATGGGCTGAACCTGGCGGCGATCACCGCGGCGATCTGCATGGGCCGCGAAGCGCAGGAGGATCCGCAGCGCCGCTACATGGCCGCGGTGTTCGCCGGCGTGTTCTACCTGCTGATCGGCCTGTTCGGCGCGACGGTGGCCGCGCTGTTCGCCGCGTTCCCGAAGGAGCTGGTGATGGCGATCGCCGGCATCGCGCTGTTCGGCACCATCGGCAACAGCCTGGCGACGGCGCTGCGGGACGAGGGCGAACGCGAGCCGGCGCTGATCACCTTCCTGGTCACCGCCTCGGGGCTGTCGCTGTTCGGTATCGGCGCCGCGTTCTGGGGCCTGCTGGCCGGTGCGGCGACCTCGCTGCTGTGGCGGCGCATGCGCTGAGCGCGCGCGCCGCCGCGTTGCTCAGCGCGGGTCGCGCAGCTGCAGCAACCAGTGCGTGGAAACGCCGGACGGACTGGGCAGCGGTTCGAAATCGAACTGGCGGTGGACCGGGGCGGCGGCGTCCACGCGCAGCGGCAGGGTGACGTAGGCGGCGCGTCCCTGGCGCAGCAAGGTGGCGATGCGCTGGATCTCCGTAGGGGCGGCGCTGCCGGCGTAGAGCTGGTCCAGTTCGCAGCCGATCAGCTCGGCGATCTCGCGCTGGTACAGCAGCGCGAACGCCTCGTTGACGAAGGCCAGCCGGCTGGGCCGGCCGTCGCTGCCGCGCTCGATGATCGCCACCGGTTCGCGCAGCCGCGACAGCGAGGCCTCCAGCAGCGCGAAATCCTGCTGGAAGCGCTTGCGTTCCATCAGCTCGATCAGCACCCGCAGGCTGCGCGCCGACTCCAGGCTCAGCGGCGACCACGGCCGCGCGCGGCCGCGCACGGTTTCCTGCCACAGGTCGAAGCTCTTGCGCGGCGACAGGCGCGAGTTGGGGATGTCCTGCAGCTTGGACAGCTGCGGGTTGCCGGCCCAGTTGACCGTGCGCACCTGTTCGCGGCGGGTCCACAGCAGCGCGCTGCGCGCCTGCGGCATCAGCGGCACGAAGATGAAGCCGGCCGCCAGCGGCGCCAGGTCGGCCAGTTCCGGGAAGGTCTCGCCGATCTGTTCGGTATGCAGCGCGCCGACCGCGTCGTGGCGCAGCGCTTCGTGGTGGCTGGCCTCGATCTGTTCGCGGATGCGGGCCAGGTCGGCGGCCGGCGGCAAGGTGCCGTGGCGGGTGATGTGCTCGCCATGGAAGATCGCCACGCCGTCGGCATCGACCACGTCGAGCAGGTCCGAGGCCATGCCGTCGAGCATGTCCGCAGTCAGCGCCTCGGCTTCGTTGAAGTCGGTGATCAGCTTCTCGCGCACGGTCAGCAGCACCGATTCCACGCGCGCGCGCGACACGGCGGTCAGCGCGCCGATGCGGCCGGCCAGGGCGCGGCTGACCGCGTCGGTGACGTCGCGCATCTCGTGGTTGCAGAAGTACGGGCGGTAGTGGTGGCAGGCGATCAGGCCCCACAGCGCGTCGTTGACCACGACCGAGGCCACCAGCGTGGCGGTGACGCCCATGTTGGCCAGGTATTCCAGGTGCACCGGGGAGACGCTGCGCAGGCTGACGTCGCTCAGGTCCACCGGCGCATGCAGCCGCGGATGCAGGGTCGGCTGGATCGGCGCGGGTACGTAGCCGACGTCGGCGATCTGGCGCACGCGGTTGCGCAGGTACAGCGTGCGCGCCTGCGCGGGGATGTCGCTGGCCGGATAGTGCAGGCCGAGATAGGACTCCAGCTCCGGCGCGCGCGCCTCGGCCACGACGTCGCCGTTCCACTCGTCGTCGAAGCGGTAGATCATCACCCGGTCGTAGCCGATCAGCTGGCGCAGGCTCTTGGCCGCACGCTGGCAGGCTTCGTCGATGCTGTTGTCGGTCTCCAGCCGGCGCAGCAGCGGCAATGCATCGCGCAGGCTGGCGTCGGCCAGCGGCGCGTCGCGCGGCTCCAGTTCCAGCAGCCATTGCTGCGGATACAGGTGCCAGGCACCGACCCAGCGCTGCCGCAGCGGCACGGCGCGGCCCGGGAAGCCGACGTCGACGTAGGCCAGCTGGGTGCGCTCGGCGGCGTCCGCCGCCACCTGCGGCTCCGGCACCGCCAGCAGCGCGTCGTAGCGCTGCCCGAGCAGCTCGTCCAGCGGCACGCCGAGCAGCTCGGCGGCGGTGGTGCTGGCCTGCACGATGCGGCCGTCGCCGGGCTCGATCACCAACAGCACGCCGTGCGGCTGGATCGATCCGGGAATATGGATCGGCTCGCGGGCGCAGGCCTCCATGTCCAGGGGGGCGGCGGTCTCGCTCATGCGGCGGTCTCCAAGGCGAAATGGGTGTGGAAGTGCGCGAACATCGCGCGTGCGCCGTCGACCGCGGCCTGCCGCGATTCCGGGGTCGGCAGGGCCTGCTCCAGGCGCTGCTGGAAGCGCCGCCAGCAGGCCGGATCGGCATGGCCGAGTTCGAAGTAGGACAACGCCGGCGCGATTTCGGCCAGCGTCTGCCGCAACTGCCGCGCGATCACCCGCCCGCCCAGGCGCGAGCCTTCGACCACGTAGAGCATGCCCCAGCGGCTGCCGGCCTCGGCCGCCGGCGGCGCGGGCGCGGGCGATGGCGGCGACGCCTGCAGCGCGGCCAGATCCTGCGCCAGCAACGGACTGCGCGGCTGGTAGCGCCAACGGGCGTCGCCGCTGGCGTGCAGCCAGGCCGATTCGCGCTGTTCCCAGCCGGCCAGCACCGCATGATGGCGGCGCAGCACCTGGACGTAGTCGCGCACGGACAGACGGTCGCCCAGCAACGTACGCATCATCGGCAGCCGTTCGACGGCCCGGTGCTGGCGCTCGGTGGCCTCGCGCAGAAGCTGCGCGGCGGTGAGGGGCGTGGCGGTTCCGTCGGGTGGCGACATCATGGAGGCAGGCTGGCGACAGCAGCCGGGCGGGCCGCGACGGCGAAAGAGGCCGCACAGCGTAACAACCGGGGCCGCGCGGTGCCAGGCGAGGCGGCGGCGGCGGCCGGCGCCGAGCCGCGGCAAGCTGAGCAATTCATGCGCCGGCAGCGCGGGCGCTGCGCATGCCGTCGCGAACATGCCGCCGCGCGGTTCGGTGCACTACGCGGCCGCGCCGGCGCGCTCGGGCAGGCGCGCGCGGCGCCAGGCCACGATCCAGCCGAACGCCAGCAGCAGCGCGGCCAGCAGCCACGGCGCGCCGGGCAGGTGCGCCGGCGCGTGCTTGCCGATGAACAACGCGAACACCCACGCGTACAGCAGCGGCCCGACGATGCCGGCCAGGCTGACCAGGCTCATCAGCGCGCCCTGCACGCGGCCCTGCGCATCGGCGCCGACGTGGCGGGTGACGATGGCCTGCGCGGAGGGTCCGGCCACCGCCCACAGCGCGCTGACCGGCACGCCGAGCAGGAACATCGCGCCGCTGCCGGCGACGCTGTAGATCGCGAAGCCGGCCACCCCGCAGCCCAGCCCGAACAGCAGCGCGCCGCGTTCGCCGAACCGGCGCACCACGCGCGCGACCAGCAGCGCATTGACCACGATGCTGCACACCCCGACCAGGGCCAGCACCCAGCTGACCTGCTTCGGCCCCCACTGGTACCGGTATTCGGCGAACAGCACGAAGATGCTCGGATAGACGTAGTGCGCCAGATTGGCCAGGAAGATCACCGCGGCCAGGGCGAACACCTGCGGGTAGCTGCGCAGCAGCCGCAGCGCGCCGAACGGATTGGCGTGCTTCCAGTCCAGGCGCGGCGTGCGCCGCTCCGGCGCCAGCGACTCGGGCAGCACCCACAGGCCGTAGAGGAAGTTGAGCAGCGCCAGCGCCGCGGCGAACCAGAATGGCGCGCGCAGGTGGTAGCTGCCGAGCCAGCCGCCGAGCAGCGGCCCGATCACGAAGCCGAGCCCGAACGCGGCGCCGATCATGCCGTAGGCCTGGGCGCGCTTGTCCGGCGCGGTGATGTCGGCGATGTAGGCGTTGGCGGTGGTGAAGCTGGCCGAGAACACGCCCGACACCACCCGCGCCAGCAACAGCAGCGGCAGGCTCTGCGCCAGCGCCATCACCACGAAGTCCACGCCCAGCCCCAGGCACGAGGCCAGGATCACCGGGCGCCGGCCGTAGCGGTCCGACAGCGCGCCCTGCAACGGCGAGCTGACGAACTGCAGCGCGGCGAACAGGAAGCCGAACCAGCCGACCCATTTGGCGGCCGCGGCGAAATCGCCGCCGGTGAAGTCGCGCACCAGCCCGGGCAGCACCGGGATGATGACGCCGAAGGCCAGCACGTCGATCAGCAGGGTGATGAAGATGAAAACCAGGGCGGCGCGGCGCGTGCGCGCGGCAGGGGGCGAGGAATGCACGGCAGGTCTCCCGACGGACGCCGCAGTGTAATCGGCGAGCGCGGGGGTTGCGGGACGAGCGGGAAACGATCGATGGCCCGCGCCCGGGTCTTGGATCGGCGCTGCTTGCCCAAGGCACAGTGATCGGCTGGTGCCGACGTTGTGATTGCGCGCCAGCAGGTGCATCGCGCACAGCAGAGGCGGGGAGGTCGGTGCCCGCGCCTTGTCGGTAGAACGCGTCGGGACTGAAGTCCCTCCCACAGGAGATCGGTCGGCCTGGCGCCTGGTCGATAGCGCGGCTGGGGCCGATGGAACCAGACCACCGAGGCCCCTACCGATCCATGCCGCCCCGCGGAGGCATCTTTGGGAACGCTGCGGTCGCGGCGGCGAGGTTCGGTCCCGGGGCCTTGTCGGTAACCGCGTCGGGACCGAAGTCCCTCCTACAGGGGACGGGGCACCTAGTGGCGCGATGGGAGCAGCTGGCACGAGGCCACAAAAGCCCCTGGCATCCGGGCCGCGCGCTTGCGGCAGCGCGCGCCGTCACAGCGGCGCGACCGCGATGGTCTGCTGCAGCACGTGCTGCGTGCCGGGGGCCAGTTCGATCACGTCGGGGCCGGCGTTGGCCGCTTCCAGGCACACGAACTGGCGCCAGTGTTCGCCGACGTCGATCATCTTCTGCGCGCCGGCCTCGCCCGGGTTCCAGGCCACCAGGGTGCGGCTGCCGGCGGTGGCGATCTGGATGCGGCGTTGCAGGCCGGGATCGAGCAGCGTGTAGCGGCCGCCGGCGCCGGTGTAGATGCGGTCGCTGCGGCCCGGATCGCGCGGGTCCTGCAGGCTCCAGTCGCCGTGCTGGCGGTGCGGCGTGGCGTAGCCTTCGAACTTGTCCAGGTAGTCGAGGCCGTCCAGGCCCTGCACGCGCACCTGGGTGGCGTCGGCGACGTGGAAATAGTTGTGCAGCGCCTGGGTGAAGCGCGCCGGCTCGCGGCCGACGTTGTCGGTGATCAGGCGCTGCTCCAGGGTCGCGCCGATGCGCAGCTGCATGTGCAGGCGCAGCGGCAGGTCGTCGAAGTCCGGCGGCGCCAGGGTCAGCACGATGCTGCCGTCGGCCTCGCGGCGCGCATCGCGCAGCTGCCACGGCACGGTACGCACGAAGCCGTGCGCCGGCACGTCGTCCGATTGCCCCTGGCGGCCGAAGTACGGCCAGCACACCGGGGCGCCGCCACGGATCGGGGTGGGCGTGGGCTGCGCGCTCGGCGACAGCCACATCACCTCGGTACCGCCCTTGGGCACGAACGACAGCAGCTGGCCACCGAACAGGCTGATCGCCGCGGTGGAATGCGGGGTCTCCACCAGCAGCGAGGGATAGCCGTGGAAATCGCCTGTGCTCAGGCCGGGAATCTCGGACATGGGGGTGATGCTCCGTGGCGCGGGGGATTGGACGAAGGCCGGGTAGCGCGCCGGCACGCGGAAGGCGGTGGCCGGCTTGCCGCCGAACGGCGTGGACGGCGCGGGTGCGGGTGGTGCCGCGGGTGTGGGCGTGGGCGAGGCGGCGGGTGCCGGAGCGCCGGGCGCTTGGCGGCGCAGCGCGTCGAGGATGCGTTGCCCGGCGCGGCCGTCGGCCGGTTGCAGGCCCAGGCGCAGTTGCTCGGCCTGGATCGCGCGGCGGCTGGCGCTGCCGATCATGCCGTCGGCCTGGCCGATGTCGTGGCCGCGTGCCAGCAGCAGGGTCTGCAGTTCGCGCCGCTCGGGCCGGCCCAGGCCGGGATCGTCGGTGGGCCAGGCGGTGGCCAGGCCGGGCTTGCCGCGCAGCTGGTCGGACAGCAGCGCGATCGCCAGCGCATAGCTTTCGGCGGCGTTATAGGCGTAGATCGCGTCGTAGTTGCGGAACACCAGGAACGCCGGGCCATTCGTGCCGGCCGGGATCAGCACCGCGGCCGGCGCCTGCGGCGCCAGCGCGGGCAGCGCGAGCGCACTGCCGTCGATGGCGGTCAGCCCGCGCGCGCGCCAGTCGGACAGCGGCCGGCGCTGGGTGCGCCCGGCCAGCGCCGGGTCGAACCCGGCCGGCAGCTTCACCTCCACGCCCCACGGCTGCCCGCTCTGCCAGCCGGCCAGCTTCAAGTAGTTGGCGGTGGACGCCAACGCATCGGGAATGCTGGCGACCAGGTCGCGGCGGCCGTCGCCATCGCCGTCCACGGCGACGCGCGCATAGGTGCTGGGCATGAACTGGGTATGCCCGAAGGCGCCGGCCCAGGAGCCGCTCAGGCCGTCCGGCTGCAGGTCGCCGGCCTGCAGCAGCTTCAGCAGCGCGAACAGTTCGCCGCGGAAGAACGGCTGGCGGCGGCCGTTGCACGACAGGGTCAGCAGCGACACCAGCAGCGGGCGCTTGCCGGAGACGCGGCCGTAGTCGCTCTCCACGCCCCACACCGCGACCACGGTCTCGGCGTCCACGCCGTACTGCTGCGCCACCCGCGCGATCAGGTCGCGGTGCGTGGCCAGCATCGCGCGGCCGTCGGCCACGCGCTGGGTGTCCACCAGTCCGGCCAGGTAGTCCCAGATCGGCGTGGTGAACTCGGGTTGCGCGTCGAGCAGCGGCAGCACGCTCATGTCCGGCTGCAGGCCGGCGGTGAAGCGGTCGAACGCGGTGGCGGCCACGCCGGTCTTGGCCGCGGCGGTGCGCAACGTGGACAGGCAGCCGACGAACGCGGGATCCGGCGCCACCGGCGGCGTGGGCAGGGTCTGCGCGGCGGCAAAGGGCGCGGCCAGCAGCAGGGCCCAGGCGAAACGCATCATCGAGACTTCCTCGCCGACAGCAGGCCGCACATCATAAACAACCGCAGTGCGGGCACTGCTCACAGTGGCCGGCGTGGGTCTGCGGGCGCCGGGCGGGGCGCACACGGAGTGCATTGCCCGAGGATGCCGCCAGGCGCGCCGCCTGCGCTGCAAACCGGAGTGCGTCGGCCTGCGGTCAGTCCAACGCATCCAGGTAGTACCAGCGGCCGTCCTCGCGCACGAAGCGGCTGTGTTCGGTCATGCGCACGGCGCTGCCGCCGCCGATGCGATAGCGCGCCAGGAACGCGACCTCGGCGTGGTCGGCATCGTTGGCCACGACGCGCTGCACGGTCAGGCCGAGCCAGGTGGTGTGCGCATCCAGCCCCAGGTCGGCCGGGCGCGTGGACGGATGCCAGCTGGCGCGCAGGTAGTCGGCGTCGCGGCGCACGTAGGCGCTGTAGCGCGAACGCATCAGCGATTCGGCATCGGGCGCGGCGGCGCCGGCATGGTAGAGCCCGCAGCACTGCGCGTACTCGCGCGGGCGGCCGCAGGGACAGGGATCGGCAAGGCGCGGGGCGGACGGCGGCATGCGCCGATTGTGCCGGCTGCGGCGGCATGGCGCACGCCTGCCGGCGCACGGGCCGATCCGGCTATGCTTGCGCCCCCCTCGCATGGAGCGCCGCCTTGCTGGAGCTGATCCCCGCCGAACTGCCCTGGCTGCTGTGCATCGCCTTCGTCGCCGGGCTGGTAGACGCGGCGGTGGGCGGCGGCGGCCTGATCCAGTTGCCCGGGCTGTTCGCGACCCTGCCGCAGCAGGCGCCGGCGGTGCTGCTGGGCACCAACAAGTTCAGCGCGATGGCCGGCACCGGCGCGTCGGCCTGGCGCTACGCGCGCAACGTGCGCTTCCCGTGGCGGCCGGTGCTGTACGCCACCGCGGCGGCGTTCGCGTTCTCCTTCCTCGGCGCCACCGCAGTCAGCCTGCTGCCGAAACAGGCGGTGCGGCCGCTGATCCTGGTCCTGCTGGTCGCGATGCTGGCCTATACGCTGGTCAAGAAGGACTTCGGCGCGCTGCACCGGCCGCGCCACATCGGCCGCCGCGAGCTGGCCATCGCGCTGGCGATGGGCGCGGCGATCGGCTTCTACGACGGCTTCTTCGGGCCTGGCACCGGCAGCTTCCTGATCTTCCTGTTCATCCGCTTCTTCGGCCTGGACTTCCTGCGCGCCTCGGCGGCCTCGAAGGTGGTCAACCTGGCCACCAACCTGGCCGCGCTGTGCTTCTTCGTGCCCAGCGGGCAGGTGCTGCTGGTGGTGGCGGTGCCGATGGCCGCGGCCAACATCGCCGGCGCGGTGGCCGGCACGCGGCTGGCGCTGCGCGGCGGCACGCCGCTGATCCGGCAGCTGTTCCTGGTGCTGGTGGTGGTGCTGATCGGCAAGATGGGCTGGGATCTGCTGCGCTGAGCGCAGCGCCCCTTCCCGGGGACGCTGCGTGGCCGGTTACTTGCGCTTGGCGGCGCTGCGCGCGGTGGCCGCCTTGGATGCCCTGTTCGCCTTGGGTGGCGTCGCCGCCGATGCCTGCTTCGGTTTGCTTGCCGCCGGCTTGGCAGCGGCGGGTCGCCCGGCGGGCTTTGCGGGCGGCGTGCGCGCTGCCTTCGTTGCGCCAGTGGGTGTGACCGGCGCCTTCCTGGCTGCCGCGCTCGCCGCCGTCGCCGGCTTGGCGCGGCCGGGCGCACGCTTGCGCGGCGGCGGCGCGGCCGCCGTGCCTGGCGTGGCGTCGGCTTCGATCGGCGCGCCGCCCTCCTCGGCTGCCGGCTCCGCCGCGTCGGCATCGACGGCAGCCGCCAGCGCTACGTCGCGCGCCGGTGCCTCGTCGCCGCGCGAGCGCTCCGGCAGCCTGAGCCGGTGCGCCTGCTCGTCGTATTCGATCAGCAGCACGCCGGAGTTGTGGCGCCCGCTGATCTCGACGAAGCAGGCGCCGCCGATGAACGGCTCCAGCGTCATCACCGACTTCAGCGGTGTGGCCACCACCATCTGGAACCCGAAGTTCTCGAAGATGTTCATCGCCAGCGCGGTGAATTCGTTGTCGGCCTTGTCGAACGCTTCGTCCAGCACCACCGCGCAGTAGCGCGGCAGTTCGCCGTCCTCGCCGCCGAGCTGGTAGCGCAGCGCCGCGGCCAGGCAGGTGGTGGCCAGTTTCTGCCGCTGGCCGCCGGACTTGCCGGCGCCGCTGCGGTAGATCTCGACCTGGGCGCGGGTCTGCGCATCCAGTTCCACGCCGATGAACTCCACGTGCAGGCGCACGTCCAGCACCTGCTCGCGCCAGCGCCGCAGTTCCGGCTCCTGCGCGCCGAGCCGGGCGACCAGTTCGCGCAGCGTGGCGAACTGCGCCTCGGCCAGTGCGCGGTCCTCGGTCTGCTGGTGCGACAGCACCGCGCGCAGCTGCTGCTGGAATTCGTGCACCTCGGCCAGGCGGCGGTCGCCGACTTCGATGGTGAGAAGGGTGCCGCGGTTGAACGGCACCTGCTCCAGGCTGGCGTTGACCTCGTCCATGCGCTGCTTGATGCCCTTGTGCGCCTCGGCGGTATGCCGCTGCAGCGCGAGCAGGTTGTTCTTGCTCTGGGTCTGCAGCAGGTCGAAGAAGCGGCCTTCGTGGCGCGGCAGGCCGTCGCTCTCCAGCCGCTCCAGCCGCGCGAGGAAGTCGTCGGCGCTGGACAGGCTGACGGTGAAGTCGCCGCTGTCCTCCGGCCATTGCTGGCAGTAGCGGCGGAAGCAGTCCAGCAGCTGCGCGCTGAGCCTGCTGTCGCGGCCCTGGCTCTCGGCCAGTTGCTCGGCCAGGCCACGCTCGACCACGCGGAAGTGGCCTTCCAGGTTGTCCAGCGACAACGGCGCCAGTTCGGCCAGGCGCAGCTGCAGGCCCTGCAGCTGGGTGGGGGTGAGCGAGGCGGCCGCGCCGCGTCCGGCGCAGGTCTCGCGCTGCGTCTCCAGGCGGCTGCGCTCGCGCGCCAGCTGCGCGCGTTCCAGGCGCACGTCCTCGTAGGTGCGCTTGGCCTGGTCGCGCCGGGCGCGGGCGGTGTCGATCGCCTGGCCCAGTGCGCGCAGGCCGCTGTCGCCTTCGCGCAGCTGGGTGAGCTGTTCCTCGATGTCGCTCAGGCGCTGCAACTTGGGTGCGACGTCGATCTCGTCCCAGTCGCGCTCCACCAGCGTGTGCGCGGCGAGCTGCCGCTCCTGGTCCTGCTCGCGCTGCTTGCGCAGGGCGGCCACGTCGGCCTCGCAGTCGGCGATGCGCTGTGCCAGGGTCTGGCCCTCGCGCTCGTAGAGCCTGAGCTTGTCGCGGTTGTCGTAGCCGAGCAGCCAGCGCTTGCGGTCGCCGACGGCGTGGCGGTCGTCCTTTTCGTAGCGGTCGCCCGGATGCTTGACCTGGCCCTCGCGGGTGATCGCGCGGTCGGCGTTGCGCAGCGCGGCGGCGGTGTCGACGCAGGCGTAGTCGAAGCGGCGCGCCAGTTCGTTGCGCAGCCAGTCGGCGAAGGCATGCTCGCGCAGTTGCAGCTTGCCCGGCAGCGACTGCGGATCCGGGTCGCGCGGATGCAGCGCGTCGTTGCGGCGCACGCGGTAGTACACCAGGCGCGTGCCCAGGTGGGTGCGGTTGACCCAGTCGCTGACCTGCGCGTAGTGGCGCTCGTCCACCAGCAGCGATTGCGCGAAGCCCTGCAGCACGCGTTCGATCGCGCCGCGCCAGACGGCCTGGTCCTCGCGTACCTGCACCAATTCGCCGACGAACGGCAACGCCGCCTCGCTCAGGCCGGTGTCCTGGCACAGCCGCACGCGCAGCGCCTGCATCGGCGCGGGGATGTTCGACGGCGCCCGCTTCAGCGCCTCGATCTCGGTGCGGATCTCGGCGAAACGGCGTTCGTCGTCGCGGCGCGTGGCCATGCGTTCGGCGATCGCCTCGTCCAGCGAACCGGCCTGTTCGCGGTTGCGCTCCAGCAGCCCGCGCGCGAATGCGACCTGCTCGGCGAAGCCGGTGGCGCCGGCGGCCAGCGCGGTGCCGAGCTGGCGGCAGGCCTGCTCGATCTGCGCGCGGCGGCGCAGCCGCTCGTCGCGCTCGCGCTCGACCCGGGCGCGTTCGCGCTCCAGCGCCTCGACCTGTTCGCCGCCGGCGGCGCGCTGCTCGCGCTCCAGTCCGGCCAGTTTCTGTTCGTGGTTGTCCAGCGACTCGCGGCGCTGGCCTTCCTCGCCGGCCAGGCCGCGGTCCTGGGTGTCCAGTTCCTGCAGGCGCGCATCGAGCAGCGCCAGGCGCTGCTGCTCGCGGTAGCCGTCCACGCCCAGCTGCAGCTCGCGCAGTTCGCCGACGCTGCGGCGCAGCGCCATCAGCGCCGCGTGGTGCTCGCGCGCCGGGCTCAGCGTCTCCACCTGGCGGCGCGCGGTGACCACCGCCTGGTGCGCGCCGTCGAGTTCGGCGAAGTCCTGCACCAGCCGGTCGGCGGCCTCGAAGGTGCGCGGCTCGTCGAGCATGAAGCCGCGCAGGAAGGCGTTGAGGTCGCCCAGGTTCTTCGCCGACTGGGTCTTGTGCAGCAGCCGCAGCGCCATCTCGTTGCCGATGCCGAGCAGGTGGCGGAAGCGTTCGGCGTAGCCGGCGAAGCCGTCGAAGTGGGCCACGTCCTCGCCCAGCCGCGCCTTGAGCCGGCGCAGGTCCAGGTCGAAGCCGTCGAGTTCGCGCGCCACGTCGAACGGGCGCTGCGCGACCATGTAGTGGCGGCGCACGTCGGCGGCGGCGTTGCCGCTGCCGGCGATCCAGAACAGCCGCACCAGGCTGACCGTCTCGCCGTGCGCGTTGCGGTACTCCAGCGCCAGCGCCGACCAGGTCGCGCCCTTGCGCAGGTACTGCGTGGCGATCTCGCCGGACGCGCTGTCCTGCTGGTCGGCCCAGGCGCCGCGCACGTACGACACCAGGCTGCGGTCGCGCCCGCTGCGCTCGGCCTCGCGCGCGGCGGCGTTGAAGTCGACGATGCTCGGCGGCGTCAGCAATGCCGACATCGCGTCGAGCAGGGTCGACTTGCCCGAGCCGGAGCGGCCGACGAACAGGAAGCCCTTTTCGGCGATCGGCACCTCGGTCAGGCCGTTGAACGTTCCCCAGTTGTGCACCTGCAACCGCCGCATGCGGAACTGCTGCGCACGCTGCTCGGCGAGCGAATCGGCGAACAGCGATTGACCCGGCTGCGCCGGCTGGAGGTTGGGCTGGGAATTCATTGCTCACTCATCAAAACAGGACGACGGGGGTATGCGGAGACAGGCCATCACGAATGGTTGAAGCGGGTTTTCTGGGTGTTGCGGGGAAGCGGGTGCGTCGTGGAGCGATGGGTTGGAAGCCGGGTGGAGTGCGGCCTGCCTTGCGGCATGCGTGCTCCGTTGCACTCTGCGACATCGCCACGCGACATACCCTCATCCGCCCTTCGGGCACCTTCTCCCGGGAGGAAGGGAACAGCTTGCGGCCCTGTGCTTGCGTCGCTGCGATACTGCCGCGCCAGTTCCTGAAACATCGCACTGCCTGCCTCTATCCGCCCTTCGGGCATCCTCCTCGAAAGAGGACGTGCTCCCGAGGGGCGACGGATCACTCCGCGGCCGTCTCCTCCTCGCGCAGGCTGCGGTACGCCTGCGCCAGTGCCTGCACGTCCTCGGCCGAGAACAGCAGCTTGAGCACCGGCGAGACCTCGTAGCGGTCCTCGCTGCCGCGCAGGCGCGACAGCAGCTGGTTCTCGCGCAGCTTGCCGATCGCGGTCATCACCCGCCGGGCGAACCCGGCGCGGTCGGTGGACAGGTTCTTCTCGTACACCGACAGCGCCTCGAGCAGCTGCGCCTCGTCCACCACCGCGCGTTCGCCGCGGGTGTCGGCCTCGGCCAGCCGCTGGCGCAGGAACAGCAGCAGCACCGACTCGATAAAGGTCAGCGGCGCGCTGCGCAGCAGGGTCGGCGCCTCCAGCTCGGCGGTGTCGGCCTGGCGGGTGAACGCCACCCCGCCCTCGCGGTCCAGCACCAGCTCCAGGAACAGCTCGCACAGCACGCGGCGGATCGCCTGCTCGTGGCGCAGCAGCGCCGGCCACAGCGGCCCGTGCCGCTGCGCGTCCACGCTCGGCCCGGCCAGCAGCTGGCACAGCGCGCGGCGCGCGTCGAACGGCAGCGTGCCGGTGTCGCCGAGGAACAGCGGGCCGTCGCCCTGCGGCGCGCCTGCCGTCGCTAGCGGGTCGGTGGCATCGCCGCCGTTGGGGTCGGCGTCGAAGCGTTCGTCGTCAGACCAGTTCATTGCGTTTCTCCCGGGTGAACCACACCAGCGGAATGCGTGCGCGCCGGAGCGTGCCGTCGCCGCCTTCCCACTGCACCGTTTCCAGTTCGCCGTCGATCACCACGCCATGGCGGGTGCCGAGCGACAGATAGCCGATGATGCTGCCCAGGCCCTGCACCGCCGGGCGCTGCTGCAGCGCATCGCCGATGGTCAGCCGCGGCTGCCGGCCGAGCAGGTCGTGCAGGTCGCGGCGCAGCGCGCGCACGTCGATCTCCGACTGCGCGACCAGGTCGCCGACGCTGTCCAGCGAAATCTCCGCCGCATCGGCGGCATGCACGCGGCCATCGACCTGGGCCAGGCGCGGGTCGTGCAGGCGCCACTGCGACAGCGAGCGCAGGCGGCTGCCGCTCAGCGGAAGCGTGTAGCCGGTCGCGGCGGTGGCGTGCAGGCGCTCGCGCAGCTGCAAGGCTTCGCCCTGGGCCTGCTTGAGCAGCTGGTTGAGGCGGCGTTGCTCCAGGTAGCCGCGGCTCTGCACGAAGCCGCGCAGGCTACGCGCGAAGTGCTGCATCACCGTATGCACCTCGCCGCCGCGCTCGAGCAGGGTGCCGGTGAGCCCGCGCAGGAAGGCGCGCTCGCGGCGGTCGAGCCTGCGCGCGAAGCCGCGCGCCAGCAGCGCGTCCAGCGCCTGGTCGAGCTGGCCGCTCTGCTGCGCGTCGTTGAGCAGGTTCCAGAACGCCTGGAAACTGCGCCCGGCCTCGCTGTCGGCGATCACGTCCACGCCGTCGAACAGCTGCTGCAGCACATCGCCGCGCGCGCCTTCGTCGTCGATGATGCGTTCGCGGAACTCGCGGTTGAGGCGCTCGAAGTCGTCGCGGACGCGGTGGAAATCCTCGGCCAGCTCGTCGGACAGGTGGATCAGGTCGCGCGCGCGCTCCAGCGCGCGCTTGCCGTCCAGCGCAGCGACGCGGCCGGCGGCCACGCGCTCGATCTCCGCATCGATGCGCTCGCGCTCGGCGCGCAGCGCGGCCAGGCGCGCGTCCGGATCGGATTCGGTCTGCCCGGCCAGCTGCACCAGCTGCTGGATCACCAGTGACAGCCGGCTCTCGGTGGCGTTGCTGGCGCTCTCGCGCAACCCGGCGATGAAGCGGATCGCCTGCGCGGCCGCGCGCGAGAGTTCGTACTCCTCTTCTGCCGCGCCTTCGGGCAGGCGCCGTTCCAGCCAGCCCTGGGCCAGCCAATGGGCGAGATAGGCCTGCGCGGTGCGCGGCAGGTCGCGCGAGAGCTGGTCCGCGCGCAGCGCGTCGAGCTGGCGCTGCAGGCGCTCGTGCAGCACCGCCGACGGCAGCCGGCGTTCGCCGTCCAGCAGCAGCGTCTGCAGCAGGCCGATCAGTTCCGGCGCGTGGTCGGCGGCCAGCAGCTTCCACAGCGGCCGTTCGCGCAGCAGGCGATAGCCTGCGATCCGTTCGTGTTGCTTCATGCCCGCCGCGACCGCCGTCCCCGCCACCGCTGGCTCAACGCTTGCCGCTGCCGTCGATGAAGCGCAGGAACTCGGCGCGGGTGCGCGCGTCCTCGCGGAAGGTGCCGAGCATCTTCGAGGTGACCATGCTGACCCCGCGCTTGTGGATGCCGCGGGTGGTCATGCACTCGTGCGCGCCTTCCACCACCACGCCCACGCCCAGCGGCTGCAGCACGTCCTGGATGCACTGCGCGATCTGCGCGGTCATCTTCTCCTGCACCTGGAAGCGCCGCGCATAGGCCTCGACCACGCGCGCCAGCTTGCTGATGCCCACCACCTTGCCGCGCGGCAGGTAGCCGACATGGACCCTGCCGATGATCGGCGCCATGTGGTGCTCGCAATGGCTTTCGTATTCGATGTCGCGCAGCACGATCAGCTCGTCGTAGCCGGCCACTTCCTCGAAGGTGCGCAGCAGGTAGTCGCGCGGGTCGGCCTGATAGCCGCTGAACCAGTCGCCGTAGGCCTCGGCCACGCGCCGCGGCGTATCCAGCAGGCCCTCGCGGTCCGGGTCTTCGCCGGCCCAGCGCAGCAGGGTGCGCACGGCGGCTTCGGCCTGGTCCTGGGTAACGGGGGATTCGGGGGTCTTCTTGGAGTCGGCCATGAGCGAAAACGCCCGTGAGGGGGGCTGCATGGTACCCGAGTCGCCTGGGCGTCGCCGAATGCGGCGGCGGGGAGCGTTCCGGGGGCGGATGCGGTCGCGGCTGAAGCCGCTCCTACAGTGCACCCAGCCGGCCATCCGCAGACCCCCTGTAGGAGCGACTTCAGTCGCGACGAGCGAAGCCGCGGGCCTAGTGCCACCGCACCGCGTCGGGGCTGAAGCCCCTCCCACTGTGCACCCAGCCGGACATCCGCAATCCCCCCTGTAGGCAAGCCCCTTGTAGGAGCGACTTCAGTCGCGACGAGCGAAGCCGCGGGCCTGATGACACCGCACCGCGTCGGGGCTGAAGCCCCTCCCACGGTGCACCCGGCCAGCCGTCAGCCGCACAGGCGCCGCCGCGCCCCGCCGCTAGTCGGCCGCTTCCGGCGCGGCCAGCGCCTTGCTGTAGAGGCCCGAGCGGTCGAAGCAGCAGGCGCGGCGCTTGCCGGAGGCGAGCATGTCGCAGGCGGTGGCGATGCGTTTGGTGCGCGTGTCGGCCTTCTTGCCCGAGACGATCCAGAAGATCCAGTCGCGCCGCGCCACCGCGGTGAGATCGTCCCATTGCGCGCGCGCCGCCGGATGCGCGGCCAGCGCCTGGCGCAGGTCGGGCGGCACCTCCGGCTCGGGCTCCACCGCCGCCGGCGCGATCTCCAGCGCCACCATGTCGCCCACGGCGACGCGGGCGGCCTGCTGCAGGGCCTCGTCCAGCTTGAGCCAGTGGCTGCCCTGCCCGTCGGGCGCCAGCGTGGCCTGGAACGGGTGGCCGGCAAGCGTGCCGTCCACGCTGACCATGCCGCGCGTCGGCAGTCTCGCGCTCGCATGCGCCGGTACCAGCAGGAATGCCCAGGTCGCGCCCGGGGGCGCCGCGGGCCGCAACAGCTTCGTCTCAAAGCGGATCGTGGCGGTGGTCTTGCCCATGCCGCGACGATAGCACCGGTGGGTGCGGCGGTTGGCGAAGTTGCCGCGCCGTCGAGGTCTCGGCCCGGTCGCCCGCCTGCGACGCGACTGCGGCGCTCGGCGGACCGGGCGGTCTCGACGTCCCCGGAAGTTTCAGCGTACCTGGAAGCGACGGATGGGCGCGGCCTCGCCGCGCCCATCCGACTCGATCAGCTACGAGACGCCCGCGCCAGCTTGCGCTCGTGCATCGCGCGCTCGTCGTCCAGCCAGTTCGCGCCCTTGTTGCTCAGGAAGAATATGTACACCACCAGCGACACCGCGATCACCGCGGTGGCGTACCAGACGAAGGTGGTCACGTGCCCGGTCTTCAGCGAGGCCTGGTACAGCAGCGGCGCGGTGCCGCCGAAGGCCGAGTTCGCCAGCGCGTAGCCCAGGCCCACGCCCAGCGCGCGGATGTGGGTCGGGAACAGCTCGGCCTTCACCACCGCGTTGATCGAGGTGTAGCCGGTCAGGATCACGAAGCCGCCGGTCAGGATCGCGAACGCGATGAGCCAGTCGGTCTGCTTGGGCAGTTCCAGCACCAGGAACCAGGTGTAGAGCACGCCGCCGATGCCGAAGAACACCAACAGGGTCTTGCGCCCGATGATGTCCGACAGCCAGCCGCCGACCGGCTGCATCAGCATCAGCACGGTCAGCGCGACCAGGTTGATGATGGTGCCGGCCATCACGTCGTCGCCGGCGAACGCGGTCTGGATCATCTTCGGCCCGGTGACCGAATAGGTGTAGAAGGCGATGGTGCCGCCGGCGGTCACCAGGAAGCACAGCAGCAGCGGCCGCCACTGGCGCACGAACAGCTCGTGCAGCGAGCCGGCCGAGCGGGCGCCGCCCTTGCGCGCCTCGGCGATGGAATCCGAGCCCAGCGACTCGTCCATCGTGCGGCGCAGCCAGAACACCACCAGCGCACCGATGCCGCCCAGGCCGAAGGCCAGGCGCCAGCCCCACTCGGACACCCAGCCCTTGTCGAAGAAATGCAGCATCACCAGCAGCGTGGCCTGCGCCAGCACGTGGCCGCCGACCAGGGTCACGTAGTGGAACGAGGACAGGAAGCCGCGCCGGCCGGGGATCGCCGCCTCGGACATGTAGGTGGCGCTGGTGCCGTACTCGCCGCCGGTGGCGAAGCCCTGCAGCAGCCGCGCCAGCAACAGGATGATGGGCGCGGCGATGCCGATCGTCGCCACCGTCGGGGTGACCGCGATGACGAACGAGCACAGCGCCATCAGCGACACCGAGATGGTCAGCGCCAGGCGTCGGCCGTAGCGGTCGGCAAAGCGACCGAAGTACCACGCGCCGATCGGCCGCATCAGGAAGGTCATGGCGAAGATCGCCCACACGAACATCGTCGCGTTCTTGTCCTCCTTGGAGAAGAACTGCGATTCGAAGTAAGTGGCGAACACCGAGTAGACGTAGACGTCGTACCACTCGACCAGGTTGCCGGCCGAGCCCTTGAGCGTGTTGGACACCGAGCGGCGGAGGCTGCCGGGAGCGGCGGCGGAACCGGAGACGACCGTGGGCGTTGGAGATGCGCTCATGCGGTGGGACCTGCAGGGTGGACAGGCCTGGGAGTATAGGCAGCGTCCGTATGGACCATGTCGCGGCGGCCGGCCTGCCGCCGCGGAATCGAATGCGTCCGCCTGTGTCGTAGCAATACGCGCCCCGCGCCCGGCGGCGTCTGTCCGCGGCGCGGCGGTTGGCGCTCCCGCCGCCAGAGCCGGCACATCCGCGCCGCGCCGGCCCTCGACAGCGCCGGCGCCGCCGACCACTTCAGCGTCCGGCAGTTGCGGTGCCCAGGGCGCCCGAATCCCGATCTCGCCCCCAGCACCGCGGGCGCAGTGCGCCCGCGGGAGGCACCCCTGAACGCGTACAGCGCCCTCCGGGCTACGGCCAGCCGTCAGGGCGAGGCCATACGTGCAAAAGAGCGGCCAGAAAAGTGGTTCAGGCAGCTGACCGCGCTCAGAATTGCGCCATTTCACTTCCCCTACGTGACGAATATCATATTTTCCTCTCCTTTTCGCGATGGAGTCGGCATATGGATAGTGACGTGGCCGCATTTACGGAGAAATCAGGATTCCGGCTCTCCGGGCCGCTGACGGCGGTTCCCAGACCGCCGCTCGGCCTCAAACGCAAGCTCAGGCAGACCGCCCATGTCTTCGTCACCCGGCTGCCGTGGCGTTGGCAGGAACACCTGTACTTCCTGGATACCTTCGGCCGCTGGCCGAACCTGCACGCGCCGGTCTGCTTCAACGAGAAGGTGCTGTACCGCAAGTCGGTCTACGGCGACCACGACACCTATCGACGGCTGACCGACAAGATCGCCGTGCGCGACCACGTCGCCGCCCGCATCGGCGAGCGCTACCTGATCCCGCTGCTGTACAGCACCGCAGATCCGACCTCGCTGCTGACCTTCCCGCGCTGGGTGCACACCGTCATCAAGCCCAACCACGGCGCGGGCATGGTGGAGGTGCTGCTCGACGAGCCGGACGACCGCCGCAAGCAGGCCCTGCTGGAAAGCTGCACGCGCTGGCTGCAGACCGACTACTCCAAGGTCGTGCGCGAGATCCACTACCGCGGCATCCCGCCGTGCATCCTGGTGGAGCAGTACATCGGCGACGGCACCCAGGCGCCGGTCGACTACAAGTTCCACATGTTCAAGCAGCCCGACGGCAGCTTCCAGTACGTCCTGCAGGTGATCTACAACCGCCTGCAACCGCCGCTGGCGATGACCTTCTTCGTCAACAACCTGGACGAGCCCTACCACCGCATCCGCGACGCCGGGCAATCGCCGCCGTGCGGGCAGGCGCTGCTGCAGCAGGCGCTGGAACTCAGCAAGACGCTCGCCACCGACTTCGATTACGTGCGCGTGGACTGGTACATCCAGGAAGGCCGGATCTATTTCGGCGAACTGACCTTCACTCCGGGCGCCGGCCTGGTCACCGGGCTCGATCGCGGGCTGGACCGGATCATGGGCGAGATGTGGGTGCAGCCGCGCGCCCCGCAGAAACCGCCGTTCGCCGCGCCCTGGCGCAAACCGGCCATGGCCATCCGCGCCAGCCAGTAGCGCGGTTGCCGGCGCGGTCGCTGCCACCGCGCGACGCCGGCCGCTCCGCCTGCGCTGGACGCGATCGACGCGGCCAGCGAGGGCCTAGCGCGCAATGGCCGCTGAACAAGCCGCCGCCGCACCGCCGGTTTCCGCTCCAGCGTGCAACGCCCGACAAGTGAACCAGGCCGGGGACGCGTTACGATGCCGCCCTCCCCCGGCCACGCCCCGCAGACCCCCATGACGCCCCGCAATCCCCGCGCATCCTCGGCGGCATGAGCAACGCGTCGAACCGCGTGGAGCCTCGGGCGGAATCCCGGGGCGAACGCCTGGAGCCCTGGATTGCCGCGATCGTCAGCGCGGTGCTGCACCTGCTGATGGTGCTGCTGTTGCTGCTGGCCGACCCGCCCACCATGAGCACCCCGCAAGGCGGCGCCAGCGGCGGCCGGACCAAGGTGGACTTCATCGGCGCCACGCGCCAACCCGTGCCTGCGCCCAAGACGCCGCCAGACCCGCAACCCGAGCGCAAGCGCGCGCCGGCCAAAGCCCGCCCGGCGACCTCCCCGGTGCAGTCCACCCTGGTCGCGCAGGCCGACGACCCGGTGCCGCCGCCCGATCCGGTCGCCACCGCCAGCGCGCCAACGGCGCCCACCCCCACGCCTGCCGAGCAACCGGCCCCGCCGCAACCGGACCCCGCCACGCAGCAACCGGCCCAGGCCGCCGCCAGCGAACCCGAACCGACCCAGCGCCGCGAGACCTGGACCGGACGGCCGCCAGGCGCGATCGACCAGGACCTCGGCCCCGCCGACGCCGGACTGGTCCGTGACGGCGCCGGTCGTGGCGGCCGCCGCGGCGACCAGAGCGATGCCGGCCCCAGCATGGAACTGGGCGGCTACCTGGTCTATTACGACCTGCGCAGCGAAACCCTGCTGCGCGCCTGGATGGACCAGGGCATGAAGGAGTTCTTCATCCTGCTGCCCGGCACCCAGTACCGCATGGCCTGCCCGCTGGAGATCGCGATGAAGCGCGGCTCCGGCAAATGCCGCGCGCTGCCGCCGGACTCCCCGGAACTGAAGGCCATCGGCGACGCCCGCGAGGTCATCACCATGCTGCAGGTCTACAGGCAGGGCGAACTGGTCTGGCGTGGGCCGGGACCGTACCGGTAGCGCCTGTCGCGACTGAAGTCGCTCCTGCAGGCGCATAGGCTGGCAACCTCGCCGAGCGGCGCGGCTTGTCGCAGGCACACCGGGCACCGCACGGAACGGAGGAAGAACGCGCCTCATCGGAGCGTTCGCGCCAAACCCCAGGCGCACATGTCGAAGCCACTGTCCGTCCCGCAATGGTGTGGGAGCGGCTTCAGTCGCGACGGGCGCTACCGGTGAATCCCGTCGCGACTGAAGTCGCTCCCACAAGAGGCGCTACAAGGGCAACCAACCCCAGCGCGGATGCGTCACGGCACGTCGCACGACCAGACCGACGAGGCGATCCACAGCGCGGCGCGGGTCAGGTTGTTGTGGACTTCCTGGATGGGGATGCCCTGTTGCGCCGTGCACTTGGCCACCGCATCGGCGCGGGCGCTCTCCAGCGCCGCGCCCGCGTCGTGGCTCTGGCCGCTGCCGCTGACGTACACCGTCGCCGCCATGACCGAACCTGCCGACAGCAGCAGCGCAGCCGCCACGGCAATGAAGCGTCTGTGTTTCATCGTCCCTCTCCCACAACGGATGAGCGTCCATTGCGCGCGCGCCAAGGCGCCCGCGCCATGAAACCCCGGTAAAAAATCCGTAAACGCACGATTGCCAACGTCAAGGGTGTGCGCTCTATTCCTTATGCAGGCAGTGCTTGGAACGCCGACGCGCAATTCCAGGCCTGCAAAAGCTTCGGAAACCAGCCGCAACACGCATGTGAGCCCGGCACACCGAACCCACCCGGCCGTAACGCCCGGTTTGCATTCGCCTTGCGCGATGTTGCTAGAGTCCGCGGCGTCCCTGGCAGCGGCTCGCCGCGCACGTGGCGGGGCTGCAATCGTTGGAGTCGTTCGTTCTCATGAGGAGGTGTCACATGCCCTGGAAGTCCACGCTCGCACTGCTCGCCCTGTCCGCCGCCGCCCTGCCGGCCTTCGCCCAGTCCGACCGGCAAGTGGTCGACGACATGCTGCTCCGCTCGGCCAACGTCTGCCCGGGCCACAGCACCGAACGCACCTCGCCCACGGTGAAGGCCGTGCCGGTCGGCGCGTTGCGCGTCATGCTCGACCGCGGCCTGGTCATGTGCCCCGACCGGCGCCTGGACGCCGAAGCGCCGGCCGTGTTCTACGGCAGGCTCGGCGTGTTCGCCTGGAACCCCGAAGTGAAGGCCGGCTCGGCGGTGATCGTCAAGCAGATCGACACCATGACCCGCAACGAGGAATACCCCGCCGAGACCCTGGTGTGGGACGCCAAGGGCGCCGCGCTCAAACAGCAGACCGTGCCGATGTTCGAACCGAAGCCGGGCGCGGCGGTGCTGTACAAGGTCCGCTGACGCCAGCCGGTCTACGCCTCGGGAAAGCAGCGTCAGTTCGTCTTTTCCGAGCGGGTGCCGTGCCTTTGCTGGCGACAGACCCGCCCCACCTCAGCCGGCATCGCCACCGATACCGGCACCGGCCCGTAGCGAAATGGGCTGCGCGGGCCGGCGCGCACCCTGTGCCACGCGGCGACCGAGGGCATACAGCAGCAACGGCACCACCCAGCTGCTCCACAGCAAGAGCGCGATCAGGCCCGGCGACGGCGTCATGCCCAACCCGATCGCGCCAGGCAGCGCCAGCCGGAACGCCACCGGTGCCAACGTCACCAGAGACGCCCGCACCATCCACTGCCGGTGCCGCTCCACCTGGCCGCGCCGGATCGCCACGAACCCGACCGAGCCCGTGACCAGCCACGCCAGACTGGTCGCGGCGAATGCCATGCGGATCGCCGGCGGCGCCGGAGACGTGGCGATCAGCCCGGCCGCCCCGACCATCGCCACCAGCATGCCGACGAAGTACGCGCGCCCCATCCAGCGATGCAACCGCGGAAACCTGCGCCAGCGCTGCGTGGCGAACTGCAGCGTCCCCAGCAACAGGCCCACCGCCCCACCGCCGAGATGGCACCACAACCAACCGCGCCGGGTCAGGAACATGGCATAGGCGGGCGAATCCAGCGCCGCGTACTTCAAGTAGACGTGACGGACGAACTCGGAGGCGAACACGGCCAGCGCCAGCCACAGCAGCGCCCACGCCACGCGCGCAGCAGGCCTGCCGCGGCGCACTTCGACATCCTCGCGTATCGGGTCGACCCGCATGCCCCGCTCCCTCTGCCAGCCTGCTCTCGGCAGCGGAACGCTAACATGGACGCACGGCCGGAGCGCGGGCGCGGAGGGAGAGGGCATGGCGTGGTGCGGGCTTTCGAAGTCGTCATGGCATCCGTCCTCGACGTGGGTACGGGTGTCCGCATAACCACCGTAGCGCGCGCTTCAAAAACCAGGATATTCGCTACGAGGTTCAGCTGCGCAATTACTCTCGTGACCGTCACCCGAACCGGTGCCGTCCGCTCGACCGCCGTCCTGAAGCACCTCATGTCTCGTTCCGTAGACGACGCAATCGCCAGCGGACAACCGCCGATTCTGGCGCTATGTTTGTTTCTGGGACGGGGGTCGCATGGGAAGAAAACGGGGAAATACCGCTTTTACCGCGCTGGCTGCGTTGCCGTGGCCGCTTGGGTTCGCGGTCGGCATCGCTGGCTTTCTTGTCGTGCGCTATGGACTCGCATGGTGGCTCTCCCAACACGGCGGCATGCTGGCGCAAGGCATCGCGCAACACCCGGACAGCACGCTCGGGCCGTTCGCGTGGATCGTGCTGCTGGTCTGTTGGATGGCTGCGCTGTTCTCCTTCCTCGGCGCACGCCATCGCCGCCGCCTGCTGGATACCCGCACCACTCTGGAGAGCCTGGCCGCCGGAGGCTGGCGCCAATTCGAACTACTCGTCGGCGAAGCCTTTCGCCGCCAGGGCTACAGCGTGGAGGAAACCGGCCTGGGCGGCGCCGACGGCGGTATCGACTTGATCCTGCGCAAGGATGGCCGCCGCACGCTGGTGCAATGCAAGCAGTGGAAGCGGCAGCAAGTCGGCGTCAACGTCGTGCGCGAGATGTATGGGCTGCTCGCGCATCATCAGGCACACGCCGTCAAGATCGCTTGCATCGGGAGCTATACGAAAGATGCGGCACGGTTTGCACAGGGCAAACCAATGGAACTGATCGATGGCGAGCGATTGTTGGAGATGATCCAGGCGGCGAAACGCTATGGCGTTGCCAGGCCCTCTCCTGAACTTGGGATCGAACCTGTGCTTGTCCCGGCTATCGACGCTGCCCCGCAAGCGCCCGCGTGCCGGCGGTGCGGGAGTGACGTGGTACAGCGGACCAACAGGCGCACGGGCGAGGCCTTCCTTGGCTGCAGTCAATTCCCGCGATGTCGAGGAACCGGATAAGGGAACCGCGACTTGCCAGTTTGGCAAAGGCGGACTTCACCGCCGGAACGCAGCTTGTCCAGCCGAATAGCATCGTCGCGCTCCTTGGAGGGCGCGGCGGCTCATGCCACCGGAATCGGATTGTCGGTCAGGGCCTGATTGAACTGATGCACCAGCGCGTGCTCGTTGGGGCCGGGGTTGGCGCGCATCGGCGCGATCGCGTCCACCAGCACTTCGGTGGTGGCGGTGGCCAGCTTGGCCATCGTCTGCTCGATGAAGTCCGCCAGCGGCATCGCGCGCGGGTCGCCGCTCTTGTGCACCAGGTCGGTGTCCACCCAGGGCGGCGCGATTTCCAGCACGCCCACCGCGGTGTCGCGCAGCATGAACCGCTGCGACAGGCTGTAGGAATGGATGGCCGCCTTGGTGGCCGAGTACAGCGCGGTGGCCGCCAGCGGCACGTACGCCAGCACCGAACTGTTGTTGATGATCCACGCTTCGGGTTGGCGCTTGAGGTGGTCGACGAAGGCGGCGCTGACGCGCACCGGGCCCAGCAGGTTGGTTTCCACCAGGCCCACGGCCTGCGCGTCGTCCAGCGCCCCGGCAGCGTCATCGAAAGGCATGATGCCGGCGTTGTTGATCACCACGTTCAGGCCGGGGTAGCGGGCGGTCAGTTCGCGCGCCACCTGCTGGATCTGGGCCGCGTCGCGGATATCCAGTTCCACCGCCTGCATGCCGGGGTTAGCCGCAACCACGGCCTCGAGCAGGGCCTTGCGGCGGCCGGCGATGATGACCTGGTTGCCGCGCTGGTGGAACGCTTCGGCCAGGCCGCGGCCGATGCCGGAGGTGCCGCCGGTGATGAAGACGGTATTGCCGGTGAGTTTCATGGGGAGTGTCCTGTCGCGGGATTCAGTGGGCAGCGCGGTAGCGCGGTGCGGGGGTGTTGCTGGACAGTTGCGCGGCCATCGCCTGGCGCGCCGATTCGTAGGCGTCCCAGCGCTGCAGGTCGTGCAGGGACGGCAGGGTGACGGCCTCGCCGCGGTCGAAGCCCAGCAGCGCGGCATCGACCAGGTCTTCGGCGCGCATCACGATGCGGCCATCGAGGTGTTCCAGCGGCAGGCCACCGGTCTGCCAGAAGTCGGTGGCGGTAGCGCCGGGCAGCACCGCCTGCACCTGCACGCCGGTGCCGCCCAGTTCGCGCTGCAGCGCCTGGCTGAAGGCCAGCACGAACGCCTTGCTGCCGCCGTAGACACCGTTCAGCAGTTCCGGCGCCAGGGCGACGATGGAGGCGATGTTGATCACCGCGCCCTGGCCGCGCGCCACGAAGGCCGGCACCGCGGCATAGGCCAGGCGCATCGGCGCGGTGACGTTCAGCGCGACCATGTGCGTCATCCGCTCCACATCGCTTTCCAGCAGCGGCGTGTGCGTGCCGATGCCGGCGTTGTTGACCAGCAAGCGGATGCTGGCGTCCTGGCGCAGGGTGGCTTCCACTTCGGCCAGTTGCCGCGCGTCGGCCAGATCCGCGGCCAGCACCTGCACGGCGCGGCCGGTGCGGTTGCTGATGTCGGCCGCCAGCGCGTTCAGGCGCTCGCGGCTGCGCGCCACCAGGATCAGGTCGTAGCCGCGGCGGGCCAGGCGGTCGGCGTAGAGGGCGCCGATTCCCGAAGAGGCGCCGGTGACCAGCGCGGTACCAGGGGTTTGCATGGGAGTGTTCCTGTCGTTGGGCGGCGATGCCGCGGTGCAGAAAAATGATGCAGCCGCCCACCCATGACGCAAATGACGTTTATGGGTATGATTCATGCCGCAACCCCTTTCCGGACATTTCCCATGCATCGCGTCGGCTACCTGATCGAAGACGGCTTCCAGGTGATGGCCATCGGCTCGCAGGCCGTGTTCGAGTTCGCCAACGTGGTCGTGGGGCGGACGTTCTATGCGGTGGAGACCTGGTCCGAGCACGGCGGCCCGGTGCGCTCGTCCATCGGCATGCGCGTGGAAACGCGCGCGCTCTCCAGCCGCGCCAACGCCGATACCTGGATGGTGGCCGGGGTGATCGATCCGCTGTCGTGCGCGCCGTCGCCGGGCGTGGTGCGTTTCGTGCAGCGCAGTGCGAAGCGCGCGCGCCGCATCGCCGGGCTGTGTACCGGCGGCTTCGTGCTGGCCCGGGCCGGGCTGCTCGATGGGCGCCGCGCCACCACGCACTGGGCCTATGCCGAGGCGTTGCGGGCGCGCCACCCAGCGCTGCAGGTGGAAGCCGACCGCATCTTCATCGTCGACGGCCCGGTGTGGACCTCGGCGGGCATGACCGCCGGCATGGACATGGCGCTGGGCATGGTGGAAAAGGACCTGGGGCCGGACATGGCCCGCTCGGTCTCGCACCGGTTGGTGATGCACCACCGCCGCGCGGGCGGGCAGTCGCAGCACACTGAGATGCAGGCGCTGGCACCGCGATCGGACCGCATCCAGCAGGCGCTGGAGCACGCACGTCAGCACCTGGCCGCGCCGCTGGGCGTGGAGCAATTGGCCGAAGTGGCCCACCTCAGCCCGCGCCAGTTCAGTCGCGTGTTCACCGCCGAGACCGGGCAGTCGCCCGCCAAGGCCATCGAGAAGTTGCGCGTGGAAGCGGCGCGCGGCCTGATCGAACAGAGCCGGCATTCGCTGGAAGAGGTCGCGCGGCAGACCGGCTTCCGCGACCGCCGCCACCTGCGCGAAGTGTTCATGCGCCAGTACGGCACCGCGCCCCAGGCGCTGCGGCGCGCAGCGCGGGCGTAGCCGCCGGCGCCTGACGCCCTGCCCCTGCAGAGAAACGGGGTCAGGTTCACTTCCTACTGCCCGATGCCCGTTACCTCACTCCGCTTCGGACAGAGGCAGAGCTTCTAGTCGATATCGAAAGTTTCGGCAAAGCGACTCGGCATGCTGCCAAGCATCGCCTCCAGGTAGGCATAGGGCTTGATCGCATCGAGCCAAGTGAAATAGCTTGCCTCCGACACGTGCCTGCGCACGCTGGCCAGTACCGCCTGACAGCGATCCGGTGACAAGAATGGCAGTGGCGGCGGCTCTGGTTCGTAGACGCCCGAAAAATTGCCCTTTAGCGTATGCGTTCCGACCCACAGAACGCCGGTCGACATATCGGAAAACTGGGGTCAGAAAGCTGGGGTCAGAGTCCACTTCTCCCCAGCCGCCATCGCCTAGCGGCGTGGACGACGGCTCCAGCCCACCCCCGGCTGTCCGATTGACGGTTAGCCAGAGCACCCCACAGAATTCGTTCCCGCCTCACAGTGGGCTCTCTTCGCCGTTGCGCCTCATGCAGCATGCTCCCCCCGGGTACGACTGTCCGTTCTGTGGTATCGCCGCCACGCTGCCCTCGCCTGCACCGGAATCGGCCGTTGTCCTGGTGGATGCCAACGTGTTCGCCTTGGTGCCCACGCACCACTACGCCGGCATCCAAGGCAACTGCCTGGTGATCCCGCGTGGCCACTACGAGAACGTGTTGGACATGCCGGACGACCTGGGCATCGAGGTCTTCCGCGCCACGCGGCGCCTGGCGCACGCGATGCTGGCGGCCTTCGGCTGCGACGGCATCTCCACGCGCCAGCACAACGGGCCGGCCGGCAATCAGGATGTGTGGCACTACCACCTGCACGTGTTCCCGCGCTACGCGAACGACGGGCTGCATGCGGGGCAGAAAGTGCCCTACGCCACCGAGGAGCGGATTGCGCTGGCCGCCGGTCTCCGGACAGCTCTACCGTAGCGCCTGGGGCGGCCTGCTCCGCAGGCTGGCTGGCTCCCGCCATGCCAACCGCGGATTGCAGCAGGCCCACGCATCGGTGCGACGCGACCGGGCAACCGCCCGCTACCGCGCACTCCGATCCACATACGGCCGCGACTGCAAAACCAGCACTTCGTCGCCGACCACCGCCCATTCGATGTCCTGGTCCACGCCACCCAGCGCCTGCTTGGTGGAGGCGCCGATCCGGGCCAGCCGCGCGATGAGCGCGTCGGTCAGTACCTGGCGCGAGCCGGTGATGGGCACTTCGCGCACGCCGCCGCCTGCGTTGGCCACCAGTTGGGTGTCTTCGGCCGACCGGCTCAGCACCTGCACCGCCTTGGACCAGGTCGAGTACATCACCTGTTCGGCCTGGCGCTTGCCCTCCACCACGCGGATGCCGAGCCCGCGCTTGGCCGAGATGTAGGTGATGTGGCGGCGCGCGGCGTCGAACGGGTCGCGGGTGATCATCACGCCCGAGCTGTCCGAGGGCGCGGCCAGTTGCACCAGCACCGCCATGGCCACCGCGTTCTGCTGCAGCCCGGCCGCCGTGCGCGCCTCGTACGCCTCGAAGTTGTAGACCGACGCCCATACCGTCTGCACGGCCTTGGCCAGGGCGTCGGCGCGGGTCACGTTGGGGACGGTGGTGTACAGGCCGGCGCCGCTGAAGCCGGGCAGGTCCTCGGAGTTGGACGAGCTGCGCACGAACACGGCGCCGCCGCGCAGTTGATCCCGCCATTGCGCGTCCAGCGCGCGAACGAAGGCGGGATCGGGCGCGGCGTCGGCGATCTCGGCGCGCAACGCGGCCAGCGCGTCGCGGCGGGCGTTCGAATCGGTATCGAACCCCGGGCGTCGCTGCAGTTCGCGCAGGCGCTCCGCAATCCGCAGCCGTTGCATCGTCGCCTGGTAATGCGCGAACGGGATGCAGAAGCCATCGGGCACGCGCGCGGCGGGCGGCAGCGCCGCCTTCAGCGTGCCGAGGTTGGCCGCCTTCACCCCGCAGTGGCTGCTGTCGCGCGCGCGCAGGGCCGCCAGGGGCTTGAGCGCGACCACGGTCAGGTCCGGGCGCGGCAGGTTGTTGCGCGCCACCGGGCGGGCAGCGGTGGCCGCCGGCGTCCTGGCCGGCCGCGCCAGCGGCGTCACCCGGTAGTCGTTGTGGGTGACCTCCAGCGCCACCCAGCGCCCGTCGTACTGGCGCAGGGCGTTCTGGGCGTCGCGCACGTAGACGTTGGGAATGCCCCAGCCCTTGGCCAGCAGGTTGACGTGGGACAGCAGGGTGGACGGGCGCTGCGTCACCAGGCCCGCGACCGGCGCCAGGGCGATGGGCACTTCGTCCAGCACCGGGATGTCGCGCGGCGACAGGGTGCGCAGCTGCTCCTCGGAGCGCACGATGCGCAGCCGCCCCTCGGCGCGGCCGGTGTTCAGCGGCAGGAAGCGCTGCTCGCGCAGCAGTGCTTCCTGGCTGACGTAGGCCAGCCCCATGGCGCTGGCCAGCTGCTCGTGCTGGGTGGAGTTGGTCTTGAAGCGGATCGGGTCGCGGAACGAGGCACGCACCACTTCGTCGGTCTGCCGCAGCAGGGGCGCGGTGAGCTGGTCGCCCTCCCAGAACTCGTAGGTGTAGCCCGGCAGGTCGCGCTGCCAGCTCAGCGTGCCGAACAGGAACCGCCGTTGCGGGTCGCGGTATTGCGCGTTGAGCGTGGCCTTGTCCATCGCGCGCACCAGCCGCTGGCGCAGCACGAACTGCTCGTGCAGCGCATGGCGCGGCGTGTTGACGTAGTAGATGCGCGCGGCGTTGTGCCGGTCGATCACGAAGATCAGGTGCGGCATCTCCAGCGCGGTGCCGGGGTTGTAGACGCGGGCGAGCTGCATGAACTGCGCGCGGCTGTCGATGTGCGGCAGGTAATCCGGCCCCTCCGCCGGCTGCACGGGGGCGGCGTCGCTGCCCTGGCGGTATTCGTAGGGCGACGGCTTGCGGGCGGTCTGCGCCAGCGCAGGCGCGCTGCATCCCAACAGCAGCAGGAGCGTGGCGATCCACGCGAACGGACGCGGGTGCCAGGCGAGGCGCGTACGGGCTCGGTCCATGATGCCGGTGCGGAGGGGAGAGGGGCGGATCATAAGCCAGTCCAGGCGGCTCTGGGTGCCCTGACGGCACTGCCGGACGCGCGGCATGGGCGCCGGCATCGCCGGGCTTCGGACGCCCGCACCGGGCGTGCGCCGGTGGTGGATCGCGCCTATCGGCGTGTTCCCGCCCGACCGACCTCCGACCCTGGATCCGACCAGCCACCGCCGAGCGCCAGGAACAGATCCACCTGGCGGTCGACCAGCTGCGCGCGCGACGCCGCCAGCGCCGATTCGGCGTGCGCCAGCGCGGCCTCGGCGGACAGGACATCGAGGAAGCCGATCCTGCCGAAGCGGTACAGCCGCCCCGCCTGGCCGCTCGCGCGTGCGGCGGCGTCGCGCGCCTGGGCCAGGCTGTGTTCGCGCTCGACCTCCTGGGCGTAGGCCGACAGCGCGGTTTCCGTCTGCCGCAGGGCCTGCAGCACCGCGCCATCGAACGACGCCAGCGCGGCATCGGCGCTGGCGCCCGCCGCGTCGATGCGCGCCCTGGCCAGGCTGCGATTGGGCCAACTCCACGACAGCAACGGGCCGATGCTGGCACCGAAGCTGTCCCCGGACAGCAGCTTGTCCAGCGCGTTCGCCATGCCCGCGGAGACGCCGATGCGCACCTGCGGGTAGAGGTTCGCCGTTTCCACGCCGATCGTGGCGGTGGCGGCCGCCAGGCTGCGCTCTGCCGCGCGAAGGTCCGGGCGGCGCTGGAGCAGCTGCCAGCCGTCGCCGACCGGAATGGCGCGCTTCAGGCGCGGCGGCTGCTGGCAGCCGGCCACGTCCTGCGGGTAGTCCGCCGGCAGCCGGCCCATCAGCGCGGCCAACTCGAACAGGGACGCCTGGCGCGCGGCCACCAGATGCGGGATCTCCGCCGCGCTGCGCTCGACCGCGGCCTGGGCCCGGCTGACGTCGAATGCGGTGCCGCGCCCACCCGCGGCCAGCCTGCGGGTGGCGTCCAGCGTGGCGCGCTGCGTCTGCAGCACCCGCTGCGTGGCCGCCAGGGTCAGATTGGCCGAGCAGGTGCCGACGTAGGCGCGGGTGACCGCCGCGGCGACGGTCACGCGGACGTGGTCGCGGGCCGCCGCGACGGCCTGCGCACCCGCGCTGGCCGCTTCGATGGCGCGGCGGATGCCGCCCGCCAGGTCCATCGGATAGGACAGGTCGATGCCCAGCGCGTACACCTGCGGCGACGACGAGGACGCGGTGTATCCCCCGGCGTGGGCCAGCGTGGCTGAGGCGTTGGCGTCGGTGCGCAGCGCGCCCTGGGCGTGGTACTGGAGCACCGCCGCCGAGGCGCGCCGCAGGTTGGCGTCCGCGGTGCGCAGGTCGGTGTTGGCCTGCAGCGCTTCGGCGACGTAGGCGTCGAGCCTGGGGTCGTCGTACAGCTGCCACCAGCGATCCGGCGGCTCGGCCGGCGCGAACGCCGCATCCTGGCCCGAGACGAACGCGCGCCTGGCCGCCGGGGCGGCCGCCACCGCGTTGGGCGGAAGGCGGTAGTCCGGGCCGGACACGCAGCCGGCCAACGACAGCGCCAACGCGATCGCGCCGGCGCGGGACAGCGTGCCGCTCACTTGCAGGCCCCCGCCGCACTCGGGGCGATGGTCACGCTCGCGGTCCTGCCGATGATGAGCCGGGTGTGCGGGGCGATCTCGTCGATCCGGATGCGCACCGGGATGCGTTGCGCCAGCCGCACCCACGAATAGGTCGGCGCGACGGCCGGCAGCAGGTTGTGCGTGCTCGAGCGCTGGTCGTCGGCGATGCCGGCGGCAATGCTCTCCACATGCCCGCGCACCTCGCGGCCGTCGCCCATCAGCCGGGCGATGGCGACATCGCCTTCGCGGATGCACGCAAGCTTGGTTTCCTCGAAATAGCCTTCGACCCTGAGGCTGTCGGCGGCGATCAGGGCCATGGCCTGCGCCCCCGGCTGCAGGAAGTCGCCCGGGTGCAGGTCGAGGTTGGTCACGATGCCGTCGGCGGTGGCGCGCACCTCGGTGCGCTGCACGTTGAGCAGCGCCACCCGCCGCTCCGCATGGGCCTGCGCCAGGTTGGCCAGCTCCGTCGCGACCTTGGCGGCGTTGCGCTCGCGCGTCTCGGAGGCGACCAGATCGCCCAGGGCGACGTCCCGTTTCGATTCGCGGCGGGCCAGGTCGAGCGTGGCCTGCGCGCTGCGCACCTGTGCATCCGCCTGCTCCAGCGCGGCGGCGAGGCGGGGCTGGTCCAGCACCAGCAGGAGCTGGCCGGCTTTCACGCGCTGGTTGTCGTGCACCGGGACCTGCGTGACCAGCCCGCCCATGTCCGATGCCACGCGCACCACGTCCGCGCGCACCCGGCCGTCGCGCGTCCATGGGCGTTGTTCGTATCGGTTCCAGATGGACAGGGCCGCGACGACGGCGATCACGAACAGGCCGAGCGTTGCGCTCCAACGCCCGATGACGGCAAGCATGTGCTTCATTTCATTTCCCACATCAGGGGCGCGAGCCGGATCAGCAGCTCCACCAGGATCACGAACAGCGACAGGCCCACGAGCGGCCGATAGGCGAAGAACCGGTACAGGCCGAGGCGCGCCAGCAGCCCCGATGCCAGCAACGCCAGCGCCAGCGCGAGGAGCGCCACCGCCAGCAGGCCGGGAACGAAGACGCCATCGATGGAGAGGTCGGCGAACATGGCGTTAGCCCCCATGCGCGATCAGCGGCGCCAGCAGGTCGCGGCGCAGGTCCGAAAGCAGCGCAAGCATGCGTGCGCGTTCGGGCTCCTGGTCGGCGATGACCGCCTTGCGCGTGCGGTCGAGCGAGTCCAGCAGGCGACTGTCCAGCGCGCGCTGGGGGATGGCGCGGATACGGAAATGGACGACCGCCGCGTCGATCAACGCGGCATGGCAGGCACGGGCGGTTTGCCCTTTCAGCGCCCTGCCCATCACACGCAGCTCGGCCACGGCGCCTGCCGCGCGCATGTCCGCGAACAGCGTGCGCAGGGTGTGCGCTGCCTCCGGTCGGCCGCGCAGGCGCGGGGCGAGCAGCCCGAGCCGGTCCACCATGCGGCTGGTCCAGTCGGTGGCGTTGCGTCCACGCCCGCGAACGCGGCGCGCGATGGCGCGCTCGATCGTCTCCAGCAGCCGCTTGCGGCCGCGATGGGGGTCCATGGTCTGGAACAGGCGCATGCTGCACAGCGCCGCTGCGGTGCCCACGAACAGCGCGACGCTGCTGTTGAGCGCGCCGACGGCGTTCGTGGCATTGGTGGCGCCCAGGCCCGCGATGAGCGGAAACGTCAGCACCACGCCCAGCGCGCCCATCATGAAAGGCGGCCGCGCCAGGAACGACCCGCACACCAGCAGCACGGGCGCCAGGACGCTTACCAGGCCGGTGAAATCGGACAGGCCCGGAAAGACCACCAGGCCGTAGAGCAGGCCGACGGCGACCCCGATGGACGACCCGCCCAGATAGCGCATGACGTGGCCGGCGGGGGCCTCGGTGGTGCCAAACAGCAGGCACGCCGTGCCGATGATGGAGACCGCCGTCGCGCCGTCGGACCAGGCCGTGGCGATCCACAGGCCGCAGCTCAGCACGATGCCGACGAAGGCGCCGACCGCGCCGCGCAGGGCGAGGCGGTGGTCGCGGTGCAGGACGTGGCCGTGCGCCTTGTGCGCGAGCCGCGCGGGAACCTGCCGGCGCCAGTGCGGGTTGGCGGCGCGCAACTGCGCTTCCAGCAAGCGGCAGTCGCGCTGCGCGGTGTCCAGCTCGGCGAGGTTCGATGCCAGGTTGGCCTGCAGCGATGCGCGCCAGCCGTTCGGGTCGGCGGTGTCCGCGGTCTGCGGACCGCGCTCCAGCGTGCGCCGCTCGACCATCGCATCGTCCACCGCACTGGACAGCATCAGCACGTCGAGCATCCGGTCGTGCAGCGCCCGCAGCATCTCGACCTGGGCCGGGCCATAGGCGCTCTCGAAGCGCAGGTGGATGGACAGCGTGTGCAGCTCGAGCAGGTCCACCGCCACCTTCGCGCGGTCCTGCGCCAGCACCGTGGCCTTCGCGCCCGCGCACAGGTCTCGGGTCCAGCGCTCCGCGTCGGACAGGATCGATGCGACCCGCGCCTGGACGCGGTGCGAGACCTTGCGCGGAAGCACCAGCCCATGGACCAGCGTGGCGGCCAGGATGCCGATGGCGATTTCCTGCACGCGGGTGATGGCGATGGTGAAGACTTCGCCGGGCACCATCACGCTGGGGAACCCGATCAGGCTGGTCGTGTACCCGGCCAGCAGGAAGGCATAGGCACGCGGTGTCCGGTCGAGCATCGCCAGGTACAGGCACAGCCCCATCCAGGCGGCCAGCGCCACGCTCAGCACCAGCGGTGCGTTGGCGAACCGCGGTACCAGCGCGACCGTGGCGACCGCGCCGCCCAGCGTTCCCAGCAGGCGGAACAGGCCGCGGCTCAGCGTTGCCCCGGCCAGCGGCTGCGACACCAGGTAGACGGTGCCGATCACCCAGAACGGACGGGTCAGGCCGATCCGCAGCGACAGGTACAGCCCGAGGATCGCGGCGACCAGGCATTTGAGGGAGAACAGCGCGGCTTCCTGATCGGCCTTCAGCGCCGGCGCCTGCAGCAGCGCGCGCGGCCGCGAGAGGAAGGAGCGGACAGGGGCGGGGGGCGGCGTTTGCATGGGCGCATCGTATTCAGCGGCCCCGGTCGCCGAATTTCGCTAGAATGACAATGTTTCGCTAAAACCGGTCAACTGAAAATGACGCGCGTTACGCTCCCCGGTTTCGATCTGGACCCGGATGCGACGGATCGGCCTGCGATCGCCAGCCGCCTGCTGGTGGCCGACCACGCTGCCGAGATCCCGGTGCACGAGCACCGCAAGGGGCAGTTGATCCTTGCCCTGCACGGGGCCGTGACCTGCCAGGTCGAACGCGCCCTGTGGATCGTTCCGCCGCAATGCGGCGTGTGGATTCCCGGCGGCATGCCGCACAGCAACCGCGCCACCGCGAATGCGCGGCTGTGCTACCTGTTCGTCGAGCCCGGCCTCGTCGCCTTGCCGCAGCACTGCGTGACCCTGTCCATTTCGCCGATGGTGCGGGAGATGATCCTGCACCTGGCCGATGCGCCGCTCGACTCCCCGCGCGACGGGCACACCGAACGGCTCGCGCGGGTGCTGCTGGACGAACTGGTGCAGATGCCGGTCGAACGCGTGTACCTGCCGGTCAGCCAGCATCCGAAGGTGCGGGCGCTGGCCGATGCGCTGGCCGCCAATCCGGCGGATCGCAGCACCATCACCCAGTGGGCCCAGCGCCTGGCGCTGGGAGAGCGGACCCTGACCCGCCTGATCGCCCGCGAAACCGGCCTGTCCTTCGGCCGGTGGCGGCAACAGCTGCATCTGCTCGTCGCCATCCGCGAGCTTGCCGCCGGCGCTTCGGTGCAGCGGGTGTCAGAGCGCCTTGGCTATGAGTCCGTCACCGCGTTCATCACCATGTTCAAGAAGACGCTCGGGCTTTCGCCGACGCGCTATTTCGCGGCGCGCTCGCGGAGTGGGTCTGCTGGGGGCGAGGCCGGGACATGAGCGCTTCGGCTGCGGCACCGTGCGCATGGTAATGCGCCGCATCGGACTACCGGCGGAAGCCTGAGGGCGATTCTCGCCTCAGCGGCTAGGCGTGCGGTGTGCGCGCTTCGATCCCGCCGAGGAACAGCCCGATCAGGTGCGCGATGCGCGTTTTCGGCGAGCCTAGCTGCTCGGTGGCCAGCGAGGTCGCCATGGACACGGCGACGAGGTCGTCGAAGGTGACATCGCGGCGGACGACGCCGGACTTCTGCCCGAGCCGCAACAGTCGCCGTCCCTCCTTGCCGATGGCATCGCAACCCGGGGTACCGCTCTGCAGCATCGCGCCGAGCGAAGCGGCAAGCCCCCGGTAGACGCTGGTGTGCAGCACCAGGTCCTCGAGATACAGGCGCAGCGCGGCCAATGGATCGAGCGTGCCGGCGCGTGCGTGGCTGGCCGCGGCGAGCGACAGGAAGCGCGCGCTGTATGCCGCAGCGAACAACGACTCACGCGTGGGGAAGCGCCGGTAGAGCGTCCCGATGCCGACGCCGGCGCGCTTGGCGACGTCTTCCATCGATGCCTCGGCGCCGCGCTCCAGGAACACGTCCTCGGCCGCGGCGAGCAGGCGCTCGCGGTTGCGCTGGGCATCGGCGCGCAAGGGGGTATCGGCAGTCACGGAGGCTCTTTCAGGAATGGCTTGTGGAAACGGAGGCTACCTCCATATACTAAGTGGAGCAATCCTCCACTTATACGGAAAGGGAACGAGATGAACAGTCGATTCGAGGGCAAGGTTGTCGCGATCACCGGTGGCACCGACGGCATCGGGCTGATGACGGCGAAGGCGTTTGCGGCGGAAGGCGCGCAGGTCTACGTCACCGGACGGCGGCAGGACCGGCTGGACGCGGCCGTGGCGGAGATCGGCCGCGGCGCCGTGGGCGTGCAGGGCGACGTCGGCGTGCCGGAGGACATGGACCGGCTGTACGCGCGCATCCAGCAGGACCATGGCCGACTGGATGTCGTCTTCGCCAACGCGGGCGTTTCCGAGTCCGCGGCGCTCGGCGAGATCGACGAGGCGCACCTGGAGCGTTTGCTGACGACCAACGTCAAGGGCACCGTCTTCACCGTGCAGAAGGCGCTGCCGCTGATGACGACCGGTGGCGCCGTGATCCTGGCCGGCTCCGTGGCGGGCAGCAAGGGCATCGGCGCGCTGTCCGTGTACAGCGCGACGAAGGCGGCCATCCGCTCCCTGGCGCGCACCTGGACGACCGACCTGAAGCACCGCGGCATCCGCGTGAACGTGGTTTCGCCCGGCATGGTCCACACGCCGGCAATGCAGACCTACCTGGAGCGCAATGCCGGCGCCGAGGACGCCTTCAAGCAGATGATCCCGTTCGGCCGCCTCGGCAGCTCGGAGGAGACCGCCGAGGCGGTGCTGTTCCTGGCCTCGGACGCGGCCAGCTTCGTCGCGGGGCACGAACTGTTCGTCGATGGCGGGGTCATGGCCGTCTAGGCCGTCCGCCGACGCGGCTTGCACGCTTCACCGAGCCTCGCGGCCCTTGGCCCGCGCGTCGCGCAGATCGTCGGCGCCGGCGTAGCGGGTCCTCTCATGCCGGACGTCGCGCATCGCCGTCCGGCAGGGAACATCACGCCACAAGTACCGTCGACGCCGCGCGGTTCATGGTTGGCCCGGATCGACGACAGGCTTGTTCATGTACGTCTCCACATTTGCCTTAGGGACTGGGTATGCGTGTCCAGGCCGCTCCGTCAAACGCTGCAAGATGTCGTTCACCGGATGACCACAGGCACTGCTCGTTCGCGTCCAGGTATCTGAAAGTCTGGTCGCGGGGAAGCCCTGTCTCGACCCTCGCCAGCTCGCTGCCTTGCAGCATGTAGAGTGCTTCGGTGGTTGACAGCCAGAGTCGATCATTGAACCAGGCCATGTCCCAGAACGTATCTTCGGTAAGCCCATGCTCAACGAGTTCCCAGCGACCGGCACGGCCGCGTATGACGACGCCCGACTGACCTGAGAGGTAAACGACGCCATCGGGTGCGCAGAGAACGTTTTCCAGCACGATTTTGGTCGGACTTTCGCTTCGCTGCCAGGCACCCTGTCGGCGGCACCAGATCTCGCCCTGGTTGCCGGCGGCATAGATTTCATCCTCGCCAAAGCCATCGATGGATTCGAAGCCACTGAGGTTGGCGGCGGTCGGATCTTCGACCACTCCTTGATCGCAGCGCTGCCAGGTTCTGTCCTTTCGACTATGGACCTGGCGGCCGACGCCCGTGGCATAGACACGTCCACCGATCGCGCGGATGTCGCGCAGCAGGCCGTGCTTGCTGGGTTTCTCCTCGACTATGTCCTCATAGGCCTGGCCATCGGGTGCAGCGCGATGAACGCTACCATTGGCGCCAAGCGTCAGGATTTCGGGAGCGGCGCCGCGAATTGCGCATATACCGGCGGAAATCGCTTGAACGTGGTAGTTATTCCATTCTCCGGTCCATCGAAAGACCCGGGTGCCGGGCTCGCGCTTGGAGTAGGCGAGCACATAAACGCGGTTCTTGTCGAAGACTGCGACTCGGCTCAGAGTCCAGTCCGCTATCTGAGTCATGTCGTTCCTGCTCCAATTGAATTACCAAGCATCGATGGTGACCTACGGGATCGTTTCGTGGAGTGGCGCCTTCTGATCGTCTCGAAGGTGGGTGGGTGGTCCTCACCGGGGTTTTGCCCCTGACACGGTATCCGCACCTGTTCAGAACAGCGTGCCCTGCGTGGGTGTGGTGGGCACCTGGGATGCCTCGACGGCGGCCGGAACGTCTTCTTCGCCCAATCGCCACGCCAGCCCCGAGATCCGCGCCGCGTGCCGCGCCAGCGCGGCGCGCAGCACGGTTTCGCTGGCGGCCAGGTGCAAGGTCTGCCGCGCGCGGGTGATGCCGGTGTAGACCAGTTCGCGGCTGAGCACGCGCACGTCGCGGGTCGGCAGTTGCAGCCAGACCTCCTCGAACTCCGAACCCTGCGCCTTGTGCACGGTCATCGCGAAGGCGCTTTCGTGCGCGGGCAGCGCGGCGGGGTGGAAGCCGCGGACCTGGCCGTCGCCCTCGCCTTCGAACCAGGCCACCAGCGCGCCATGCGTGTCCCGCAGGCAGATGCCGACGTCGCCGTTGAACAGGCCGTGGCGGTAGCTGTTCTCGGTGATCAGCAGCAGCCGGCCGTGGAACCAGGGCGAGGCGGCGCCGAGGCGGCGGGCGCCGGCGCCGCTGTCGGCCAGCAGCTGTTCGATGCGGGCGTTGAGGCCGCGCGCGCCTTGCGGGCCGGCGCGCACGGCGCTGAGCAGGCGCAGGCGCGCGGCGTCGCGCAGGGCGGCCGCGGGATCTGCGGCGTCGGCCAGGCCGCGCCAGTGCGCGAGCAGGGCGTCGCGGCGGGCGGCGAGCGGGTCTTCGCCGTCTTCGTGGAAGTGCACGCCGGCCAGCTCGCCGCTGCGCAGCAGGGCCAGGGCGGTGTCGGCATCGCCGGCGCGCACGGCGTCGGCCAGCGGCGCCAGGGCGAAACCCTGCGCCTGGCGGTAGCCGCGCAGCAGGTGCACGCGGTGGCCGGCCAGGCCGCCGCGGCGGGGGTCGGCAGCGCTGGCGCCGAGCAGCGGTTGCAGGGCCTGGGCGTCGTCCGGCTGCAGCGCGTCGCCGGGGCCGGCGGCCTGCAGGATCGCGGCGAGCACGTCGCCGGCTTCGACGGACGGCAGCTGGTCGGCGTCGCCGAGCAGGATCAGCTGGGTGCCGTCGGCGACGGCTTCGACCAGCTTGCACATCAGCGGCAGGTCGACCATCGAGGCTTCGTCGACCACGATCAGGTCGAACGGCAGCGGGTTGTCGGCGTCGTGGCGGAAGCGCGGCAGGTCGGGGATCACGCCGAGCAGGCGGTGCAGGGTGCTGGCGCCGGCCGGCAGCGCGCCGGCCAGGGCTGGATCGATGCCGCTTTCGGTGGCGCGTGCCACGGCGCTGCGCAGGCTCTCGGCCATGCGTTCGGCGGCGCGGCCGGTGGGCGCGGCCAGGGCGATGCGCGGGGCGTCGGTGCCCGTGGCCTGGGCCTGGGCGATGCGCAGCAGCAGCAGGCGGGCGATGGTGGTGGTCTTGCCGGTGCCGGGACCGCCGGTGACCAGCAGCAGGCCGCGGCGCAGGGCCAGGGCGGCGGCCTGGGCTTGGCGGTCGGCGGGGTGGTCTGCGGCGGACGGACCCTCGCCCGCCCTTCGGGCGGTCGCCGAGGGGAGCGGGAACAGCTGCGCGAACAGCGGGGCGAGCGTGGCGGCGTCGAAGGCCGGCAGCGGTTGCGCGGCGAGGCGGCGCAGGCCCTGCGCCAGGCGGCGTTCGTATTCGCGGTAGCGGCGCAGGTAGAGCAGGCCGTGTTCCAGCACCAGCGGGCAGTCGGCGGCGGCCGGGTCCTCGGGCGCGGGCTGGGCGATCCAGCGCGAGGCGGCCAGGGCGCGGTGCCAGTCGGCCGGGTCCGGCAGCGTGGGCGGCGGGCCGTCGCGTGGGTCGAGCAGGATGCCGGCGCGGTCCGGATCGAGGCCGGCGTGGCCGCTGGCGACGGCCAGCGAGGCCAGGGCGGCGCCGGACAGGACCAGGCTGTCGGTGTCCGGGGCCAGGCGTTGCAGGCTCTGGGCGAAGGCGAGGTCCAGAGTGCGCAAGGTGCCGGCGCGTTGCAGGGCGTCGAGCAGGTTGGGCTGGGTCATGAGGTGGGCGCTCCGTGTTCGGAGGCGCCTTGGGCGGACGTACCCTCACCCCACCCCCTCTCTCCCGCGGGGACTTCCTGCGGTCGCCGAGGGGACACGGGCTCGGGCGGGGCGCCGGCGAACAGGGCGTCGACGGACTCGACCAGTTCCGGGTCGAAGCGCCAGGCGTATATGCCCGGCGAGGGATCGCGGGTGGCGTCCAGGCCGCGGCAGAACAGGTAGCGCACGCCGCCGAAGTCGCGGGCGTAGGCGTAGGCATCGCCCAGGCGGAAGCGCAGCCAGCGGTGCAGGGCCACGGTGTAGATCAGTGCCTGCAATTCGTACTCGCTGTGCGCCATCGCGCGCGCCAGTGCGTCGGCGTCGTAGCCGGGCAGGCGGTTGGATTTGTAGTCGAGCACGTACCAGCGCCCATCGTGCTGGTAGGTGAGGTCGATCAGGCCGGTCATCAGGCCTTCCAGGCGCTGGCGCGCGCCGAAGGCCTGGCGTTCGCCGACCACGCCGAAACGGTGCAGCAGCGCCAGCAGCGCGTCGACGCGCGTGGGCCGCATGGCGAAGTGGAATTCCATTTCGTTGCGGCGCTGCGGTTCGGGCACCGCGGCCAGGTGGGTGCCTTCGGGCAGTGCGACGGTGAGCGTGTGGCCGACCAGGGCGGTGAGCATGGCCGCGCCGTCGTCGAGTTCGTCCTGGGCGTAGCCGCCGCGTTGCAGCGCTTCGACGATGGCCGCGGTCTGCCCGTCCGGCGCCGGCTGGCCGGGGCGCCAGTCGCGCCAGGCGGCGAAGTCGCAGCGTTCGAACACGTCGTGCATCGCCACGCCGAAGCGGTTGCCGGCGAAGCGGCGGTCGAACGCTTCCACGTCCAGCACCGTCGCCACCGCCTCGTTGGACGGCTCGTCGCTGCCGCCGCTGCCGACCACGGTGGCGCTGGCCATCGGGTCGGTGGCGGCGCCGGCATCGGCATTGGCCAGCTGGGTGAAGCTGTACACCCACCAGTCCGGCGCGATGTGCCGCTGCGGCACGCGCGCCGGCGGCACCTGGATCTCATCGGCCGGCGGCAGGCGCGGCACGCTGGTGGGCGGCGGCGTGGTGTCGATGGCGATCGCGCCCTCGCCTGCGGCGGCCTGCAACGCTTCCAGGTCGCCGACCATCGCCGCCAGCGCGGTGCGCTCGTGCTGGTGGAACGCGCCGGTGGCGATCCACAGCGCGTGTTCGGCGCGGGTCAGGCCGACGTAGAGCAGGCGCGCATCCTCGGCGCGCTGTTCCTGCTTCCATGCGGTCTCGGTCGCGCTCCAGGCCGAATCGTCGCCGCCCCACTTCGAGGTATTCCAGTGCAGCTGGCGGCCGTCCGGCGGCGCATGCACGGCGCAGTGGCGGCCGGCGCCGCGGTCGCTGCGGCCGATGCCGACGTAGGGCAGGAACACCAGCGGATATTCCAGGCCCTTGCTCTTGTGCAGGGTCACGATCTGCACCCGGCGCGCGTCCGATTCCAGGCGCAGTTGCTGGGTCTCGTCGCTGTCGTCGGCATTGGCGATGCGCCGCGCCAGCCAGTCGACCAGGCCGTGCGGGCCGAGCGCGCGGGTGTCGGCTTCCTGCAGCAGTTCGGCCAGCTGCAGGTAGTTGGTCAGCCGGCGCTCGCCGTCGACCAGCGCCAGCAGGCGCTGCGCGTTGGCGGCGCCGAGGTCGCCGATCAGCGCCAGCGGGCCGCCGCGCTGCCAGCGCTCGCGCCAGTCCAGCGCCTGTTGCTGCCAGCGGCGGTGGCGGTCGCCGTCGTGCTCGAGCGCGGCGATCGCCGCGGCGTCCTCGCCGATCAGCACCGTCGCCAGCGCCGCGCGCAGGCGGCTGTCGTCGCCGGGGTCGAGCAGCGCCTGCAGCAGGGTCAGCAGTTCCAGCGCCTCGTCGGTGGCGAACAGGCTCTGCTTGCCGGCGGCCACGGCGGGAATGCCGACCGCGCCCAGCGCCTGCTGGATGCGGGTGGCCTCGCCATGGCTGCGCACCAGCACCGCGATGTCGCCGGCCTGCACCGGGCGGCCGGAAAGGGTGGCGGTGCCGGCGCGGCCGTCCGCCAGCCAGCCGCGGATCGCGGCGACGCAGGCGGCGGTGCACAGCGCGCGGGCGCGGCCGGCGCTCCACGGTCTGGGCTTGCCCTTGTCCGGGGGCGGCGGTTCCGGCGCGCGCCACAGGGTCAGCGCCGGCGCGGTGGCGCCGCCGCGCTGCAGGTCGGCATCGGCGCGCTTGGTGCCGGGCTGTACCGGGTGGAAGGCGATGCCGTCGGTCAGGAACGCCTGCGCATGGCCGGCCTGCGCGTACAGCGCCTCGATCGCCGCCAGCAGCGCCGGGCGCGAACGGAAATTGTGCCCGAGCGGCGGGGCCGGTTCGGCGGTGGCGGCCGCAGCCAGGTAGGTCTGCACGTCGCCGCCGCGAAAGCCGTAGATCGCCTGCTTGGGGTCGCCGATCAGGGCGAGGAAGCGCGCTTGCGCTTGGTCGTCGGATGCGGCGCTGGCGGTATCGCCGCTCGCGTGGCCTTCGCCTGTGGCCGCCGGCCCGAACACGCGGCAGAAGATCGACCACTGGCGTGCGTCGGTGTCCTGGAATTCGTCCACCAGCGCGATGGCGTATTGCGCGCGCAGCCGCTGCGCCAGCGCCTCGCCCTGCGCGCCCTGCAGCGCGCGCGCCACGCCATCGACCAGGTCGTCGTAGGTCTGCACGCGGCGCTGGCGCTTGAGCAGGGCCAGGCGCGCGCTGGCGTCGTCGCGCAGTGCGTGCAGCAGGCGGATGCGGCGCCTGGCGCGCCATTCCTCCACGCGCGCCAGCGCGGCCAGATAGCCGTCGATGGCGTGGCTCAGCGGCGAGGCGGGCGTGCGGTCGACGAACTTCTTGTTGGTGCCGGCGGCCAGGTCCGCGGCGGTCAGCTTGGCGAGCTTGGGGTGCGGCGGCAGGCCCGGCGCGGGCGCGGCGGCGAACCCGTCGAACCAATGCCACAGCGCCGCCAGCCAGTCGGGCTTGTAGCTGACCTTGCTCAGCACGCCACCGTCGATCGCGGCCATGATGGCGTCGAAGAACGCGACGCCGTGCGCATGGAACGCGGCCGCCAAGGCGTTGCCCGCGTCCTGCGCCGCCTGCAGCAACGCGGCCGGATCGTCGGTGCTGGTGGCGACCGCCGGCAGCAGCCGCGGATGCCGCACCAGTTCGCGCAGGTCGCTGGCCAGCGTCTCGGGGCCGCCCGGCCACAGCGCGACCAGGTCCTCGGCCGTCGCCGCATCGGCGGCGCGCAGGCGCCACAGATCGGCGGCGACGTCGGCCAGCAGCTCGCGGTCGTTGGCCAGCAGTTCCGGCGCGGCGAAGGTCTGGCCGCTCTCCAGCGCGTGTTCGCGCAGCACGCGCGCGCAGAAACCGTGGATGGTGAAGATCGCGGCGAGGTCGATCTCCTCCACCGCCTGCTGCAGGCGGCGGCGCAGCGCGGCGGGGGATTCCTCGCTGGCGGCCAGGTGCGCGGCGAGGATGGCGCGGGTGAGGACGGCGTCCGGCGCTTCCTGTAGGAGCGGCTTCGGCCGCGACCGGCCGTCGGCGACCGCTGCCGGCGACCGGTCCTCCGAACGCTCTGTCGCCGACGAAGCCGCTCCTACAGGAAGCGGGGCGGCGTCGGGCACCAGCGCCGCGGCCAGGGCCAGGCGCTCGCGGATGCGCCGGCGCAGTTCCTGGGTGGCGGCCTCGGTGAAGGTGACCGCCAGGATCTGGCCCACGCGCAGCCCGCGCTCGACCACCAGCCGGGTGAACAGCGTGGCCAGGGTGAAGGTCTTGCCGGTGCCGGCGCTGGCCTCGATCAGGCGCACGCCGCGCAGCGGCAGGCTCAGGTACGGGTCCTCGGCGAGCGGGGCGCTCATTCGGCCTCCTCCTGCGCGCCGCGCCACTGCCGCCAGCTCTCGGCCAGCCGCGCCGGATCCAGCGCGCTGCCGGCGCTGCCGCGTTCGAGCAGCGCGTACAGCCGGTGGCTGGTGGCGGCGAAGTCGGCGAAGCGCTGCGCGTCGGCGAACGGGTCGCGGCCACGGTGCACCAGGCGCAGTTCCGGGCTCGCCGCCTCGCTCCAGCCGAAGCTGGCCTGCCACTGCGCGGCGGCGTCCTTGACCGCCTTGTCGAGGTCGTCCTCGCGCGCGGCCTGGTGGTACTTCCAGCTGCTGTACGGGGCGAACGCCAACGGCGCCTGCAGGCCATGCCGGTACAGCTGCAGCAACTCGGCCAGCGCCGCCTGCGCCTGGGCGGGCGACAGCGGTTCGGCCGCGTTCGCCTCCATCGGATGCGGGCCCAGGCTGTCGTCGTGTTCGAAGAAGCGCACGTACGGCGCGCGCTCGCCGGCGGCGCGCAGCAGCAGCCATTCCAGGCCGTGGCGGATCGCCGCGCGGCCGCTGAGCGCGCCGACCTGCACCCGGCCCACGCCGTTGGCGTACCAGCCGGGCAGGCGGCCGTGCAGGTCGATGCCGTCGATCCGCACCTGCAGCCGCTGCGACTGCGCCGGCGCGGCGCCGCGCCACTGCGCGAACGCCTCGGCGTACGGGCGCAGCTGGCGCAGGCGCTCGTCGAGCAGGCGCCGGCCGAGCGGGCCGGACGGCAGCAGCGCGCGCGCGCGCAGGCGCGCGTACAGGCCGTCGGCGGCGTCGGCGAGCACGGCTTCCAGCACCTGTTGCTGCAGGCCGTACTGGTCCAGCCCGCCGCTCGGCGCCAGCAGCGGCTCCAGGTCGCTGTCCTCGCCGGCCGGATCGGGCAGGCGCAGCCCGAGGCGATGGCGCAGGAACTGCCCGGCCGGATCGGCGAACAGCCGGCGCAGGTCGTCGATCGACAGGCTCGCCGGCAGCGCCAGGTCGTCCGCCGGCAATGCGCCGGCCACCCACGGCGCCAGCGGCTGGCGCTGCCCGGCCAGGCTGTCCACCGCCGGCCGCCACTGCCGGCGGTAGCTGAAGCGGCGCGGATCGGCGCCGTCCTCGCCGAGCGCGCCGAACGCGGCGGCGGCGAACGGTTGCAGCGGATGCCGCACCACGAGGTGTTCGATCGCCTTGGGGTCGGCGTGGTACTGCGCGGCGCTGGCCAGCAGCTCGCTGACCAGCACCGACGGCTCGCGCGCGCTGCCGTCGCGCGCGTCGGCGCCGAGGTAGCTGAGGTAGAACACGTCCTGCGCCGAGGCGAACAGCTGCAGGAACAGGAAGCGGTCGTCCTCGCGGGTGGAGCGGTCGCCGTGGCGGCGGCGCGCGCTGCCCAGTTCGGCGGTCAGGCGATTGAGCCCGGCGGCCGGGTCGCGGCGCGGGAAGTCGCCGTCGTTCATGCCGAGCAGGCAGATCGCGCGGAACGGCAGCAGGCGCATCGGCACCATGCGGCCGAAGCTGATGCCGCCGGTGAGCAGCGGCGCGCGCGTGTCCGATTCGCCCAGCACCGCGGCGAAGTGCGCGCGCACCACCTCGGCCGGCACCGTGCCGGCGTAGTCGGCGCGCTGCGCGTCGCGGGCGAACTGGTCGATCAGGGTGCGCAGCCGTTCCAGCGCGCGCTGCGCGCGCGGCGCGGACGGCGCCTGCGGGATCAGCGCGTCGAGCAGGCCGAGCAGGCATTCGCGCCAGTCCGCCGGGGCCATCGGTTCGGCCAGCGCGGCCTGGTGGCGGTCGAGCACGCGCAGCAGCCGCAGCAAGGTGTCCAGCGCGGCCAGCGCGCTGCCTTCCAGCTGCGGCCACGGCGCCACGCCGGCGATGTCGTCCTCGGCGCCGCTGGCGTGGCCGAGCAACAGCCGGTCCAGCGCGAACCGCCAGGTGTAGGCGTCGTCGCCGGGCGCCTGGTGCTGCTGGCGGTGCGCCGCGTCCAGGCCCCAGCGCACGCCGGCGGCGTGCAGCCAGCCGCGCAGGCGTTCCAGCCCGGTCTCGTCCAGACCGGCCGCCTCGGCGATCGGCGCGGTGGCCAGCAGGTCGAGGATCTCGTGCAGGCCGAAGCGCGACAGCGGCAGGCCGAGCAGGGTCAGGAACACCTCGGCCAGCGGCTCGCTGGCCAGCGGACTGGCATCGGCCAGCGCGTAGGGCAGCGCGTCGTCGCTGCCGTGGCGGCCGAACACCGCGTCCAGGTACGGCACGTACGGATCGATGTCCGGCGACAGCACCGCGATCTCGCGCGGCTGCAGCGGCGGGTCGAAGCGCGGATCGTCGAGCAATGCGCGCAGCTGGTCGTGCAGCACCTGCAGCTCGCGCAGGCGGGTGTGGCAGGCATGCACCTGCAGGCTGGGGTCGGCCAGGTTCACCTGCGGCAACGGCGCCGGCACGGCCGGGGCGCGGCGGTGGAACAGGTCGCTCTGCATGCGCCGCAGCAGGCTGTCGCCGAGGCCACCTGCGGCAAGCGGGAGGCGCGCGGGATCCAGCGGATCGGCGTAGACCGCGATCTCGGCCAGCGGGTGCACCACCTCGTAGTCGCCGACCAGCGCCATGAAGTCGCGCCCGGCCGCGCCCCAGGCCTGCAGCAGCGGGTTTTCCTGCACCTGCGCGGCGAACAGGTCGACCGCGCCGTCTTCGCGGCGGCGCTGCCACAGCGTCTGCAGGTCGCCCCAGTAGCCCTGGGTCGGCGTGGGCAGGTAGAAATGCAGCGTGCCCACCCGCGCCTGGGTGGCGAGCACGCGCAGCACGTCCGGGGACACGTTGAGGATGGCGAAGGCGAACAGCCGCCGCGGCAGGCCCTGCGGCAGCGGGCCGTCGGGCCGCGCGTAGCGATCCAGGTACTGGCCGATGCGGCGCGCGCGGTACTGGCGGCCGCTGGCGATCCGGCGCCACAGCCGCGCCTGCGGATCGTCCGGGTCGGCGCCGCCTTCCCAGCGCAGCAGCCAGTCGCGGCGCCAGGCCTGGTACTTCTCGAACACGCTGCCCAGCTCGCCGGCCAGCGCCCAGGGCTTGAGCGCATCGCCGTCGGCCAGGTAGCCGGCCAGCGGGGCGAGGGCCGCATCGCTGCCGAGATCGGCCTGCAGCGCTGCGTACAGGCGCCACTGCGTGGTGGCCATGTCCAGGTCGTCGGCGGCTGGGCCGAGGTTGGCCTCCAGCGCGCGCGCGACGAATTCGCCGGGGGTGAGGAATTCCAGGTTGGCGGCGACGCCGTGCGCGGCGGCCAGCGTGGACTGCAGCCAGCGGCGCATCGCCACCTGCGGGATCAGCACTGTCTCCGGCGCCAGCAGCGGCTGCCCCGGCACCGGCCGGCGCAGTTCCTCGGCGAGCAGGGCGGCCAGGGTATCCAGCGCGTTGGACGGATACAGACGGAAGTCGGGCGCGGAAGTGGCGTGCATGCGTGCGGCATTGTGCCGGATGCGCGCGCGGCGCGTCGTTCGCGATGCCGGGTGGACGATGGCTGCCGTCGTTGGGCGTGCATGTGCGCTGCGTTATGGCTGCGCTTTACCGAAGCCGGCACATCTTCCAGGGAGCCATGGCCGCATGTTCAGGGGAATTGACCTGCAGAGCCGGATGAGGTGCGGGCGGAGTGTTGTGCTCCCAACTTCGCGAGACGCTTTCGCGCCGGACCCTCACCTCAACCCCTCTCCCGGGGGAGAGGGGCTAACGCGCGTGCGGCTGTCCCTTCTTCCATCGGGACCATGGCCCCTTTTTCGGGCGAAGGTGCCCGCAGGAGCGGATGAGGGACGGACGCAGCCTCCGCCTGCCTGCAGCAGGCGCCGCGTCAGTACTTCTTCTCCACGTTGAACATCCAGGTCTGGTCGCTGCCGCTGTCGCCGTCGGTGACGCCGCGGTATTCGACGCGGGTGGACAGGCCCTGCTCGGTGGTGAACACCGCGCCCAGCCCCAGCATCAGCCGGTTGCGGTCGAACACGCTCAGCCCGGTCCGATACATCGGGCCGGCACCGACGATGTCGGCATAGCTCAGCGTGGCATCGCCGCGGCCCTGGAAGTCGCGCTGGTATTCCACGCGCAGCTGCGGGGTGAACTGGCCCCAGCTCATCTCGCGCCGCCACTCCAGGCGCAGGCCCAGGTTGCCGGTGGTGGTGGACACGTCCATGTCGTCGTAGTGCAGCGCGTACGGCGCCATCGCCGCTTCGCTGTACGCGTCCAGCGTGGCGCGGGCCATGTCCACCCGCGCATACGGGGTGATCTGCCAGTCGCCGCGCTGCAGGTCGGCGCCGGTGGACACCGAGGCGATCCACTGGCTGCCGTCGCGGCCGCCTTCGGCCAGTTCGCCGTTGTCGGTCACGTAGCGGCGCAGGTCGTAGGACAGCAGCTGGTAGCCGAGCAAGGTGTCGAAGAAGAAATGCTTGCCGGGGTGGATGCTGGCATACAGCGCCAGGGTGTAGGCGGTGGCCTTGCTGCGGCTGCCGTTGCTGCCGACGTCGCTGTCGTCGCGGCCCCAACCCAGGCCCGCGCCCAGCGCCAGCCAGTCCGACGCCCGGTAGTCGGCGCCCACGCTCAGGCCGTCGGACTGGAAGTCCACGCCGGCGCGCTGGCTCTGCTTGTCCAGGCTGCCGGAGCGGATCGCGCCGCCCACCCACAGGCCGAGGTCGCCGTCGACCGCGGTCCTGGCGGTCGGGGGCTGCGTCGCCGGGTCGCCGGCCTGCATGTTCGCATCCGCGTCCCAGGTCGGCTGGCTGCACGGTTGCGCGGCCACGCCCCGCTCGGCCTGGCGGCAGTGCGACGTGGCCTGGAAGCGCAGGCTGTTGTCGAAGCTGCGATCGCCGCGATGGGTCGCCTCCAGCCGACGCTGGAAGTTGTCGATCTGGGCCTTGGCGAAGCGCCGGGTCGACTCGGCCTGCGCATCGATCAGTCCGCGCACTTCCGCATCCAGGGTCGGATCCGGGCGCGGCGCGACCACGAACACGATGTCCGCGGCGGCCGAGGTCGCGACCGCATTGGACAGGGTGAAGCGCACCGTGGCCTGGCCGGAGAAGGCCGGGTTCGGGGTGAAGGTCAGCAGGAAGCTCGGCCCATCGGCGGCGGCGGTGGGCGTACCGGTGCCGGCGGCGGACGCGCCGCCGCTGCGGGCGATGGTCGCGGTGCCGGCATTGGCCGGCAACACCGCCACCAGCGTGGCGGCCACGAACGGCCCGCCGGTCGCATTGCGGGTCAGGTCCACCGTCTGCGCTTCGCCGGGCACCGCCGTCGCCGTCGCCGACGCCGCCACCGGGCGCGCGTTGACGGTGATGGCCACCGTGGCCGGTGCCGAGGTGCCGCCGGCGCCGGTCGCGGTATAGCTCAAGGTATCCGCGCCGACGTAGCCGGCCGCCGGCGTGTACACCAGCTGCATGCCGTTCACCACCGCGGTGCCGTGGGTCGGCGCCGTGGTCACCGCGATCGTGTCGATGCTGCCGGTGTCGTTCTCGGTCACCGCCAGCGTCAGCGCGGTATCGACCAGCGTGGCGCCGGAATCGTTCACCGCCACCGGCGCCGGAACCGCCGCGGCGATCGCCACGGTGTAGGCCTGCGCGGCAGTGAAGCCGTGCGCGTCGGTGACGCTGACGGTGAAGGCGGAGCTGCCGATGGCGGTCGGGGTGCCCGAGAGCAGGCCGCCCGCGGCCAGGGTCAGACCGGCCGGCAAGGTGCCGGCGCTGACCGCGTAGCTGTACGGCGCGGTACCGCCGCTGGCGCTCAGGGTCTGGCTGTAGGCATTGCCGACCGTGCCTGACGGCAGCGCCGGAGGCGCGATGCTCAGCGTCGGCGAGGCGATCGCCAGCGTATAGGCCTGCGCCGCGGTAAAGCCGCCGGCGTCGGTGACCGTCACGGTGAAGGCGAAGTTGCCGGCCACCGTCGGGGTGCCCGACAGCACGCCGCCGGCCGCCAGGCTCAGCCCGCCCGGCAACGCGCCGGCGCTCAACGCATAGCTGTACGGCGCGGTGCCGCCGCTCGCGCTCAGCGTCTGGCTGTAGGCGCTGCCGGCCGTGCCGGCCGGCAGTGTCGGCGGGGCGATGGCCAGCGTCGGCGACACGATGCTCAGGCTGTAGCTCTGGCTCGCCTGCCCGGGAGCGCCGGTGGTGCTGTCGGTCGCGGTCAGGGTGAAGGCGAAGTTGCCGACCACGGTGGGGGTGCCGCTGAGCGCACCGGTCGCGCTGTTGACCGTGACGCCGGCCGGCAATGCGCCGGCGCTGAGCGCATAAGTGTACGGCGCGATGCCGCCGGTCGCCGGGTTGACGGCGGCCGTGTACGCCTGGCCGGCGGTACCGGCCGCCAGAGCGGTGGCCGGCAGGGTGATCGTCGGGCTGGCCACGGTCAGCGTGTAGGCGCGGTTGCCGCTGGTGGGGCTGCCGCCGCTGTCGGTGGCGGTCGCGGTGAAGTTGAAGCTGCCGCTGGCGGTCGGCGTGCCGGACAGCACGCCGGCGCTGCTCAGCGTCAACCCGGCCGGCAACGCGCCGGCGCTGACCATGAAGGAATAGGGCGCGGTGCCGCCGCTGGCGCTCAGCGTCTGGCTGTAGGCGCTGCCCGCGGTCGCCGCCGGCAGCGATGCCGGGCCGACCGTCACCACCGCATCGTCGTTGCTGATGGTGCCGGTGCCGGTGGCGCGGGCGATGCCCGCGTTGCTGGCGCCGGACAGGCCGACGCTGAAGGTCTCGTTGGGCTCGACCGCGGTGTCGCCGTTGACGGTGATGGCCACGCCCTGCGCGGTGACGCCCGGCGCGAAGGTCAGCGTGCCGGAGCGCGCGACGTAGTCGCTGCCGGCGGTAGCGGTGCCGTCGGCGGTGGCGTAGTTGACCGAGACGGTCTGGCCGCTGGCCGCGCTCAGGCTCACCGTGAAGGTCGCCGTGGTGGTGCCGCTGTTGCCTTCGTTCACGCTCACGTCGTCGATCGACAGCGTCGGCAGCGCATCGTCGTTGACGATCGTGCCCTGGCCCTGCGCATCGGCGGCGGTGGCGCCGGTGACGTTGCCGACGTTGACGAAGAACGTCTCGTTCGGTTCGTTGAGCGTGTCGCCGTTGACCAGCACGGTGAAGGTCGCGCTGCTGCTGCCGGCGGCGATGGTCTGCCCGGTGAGGCTGGAGGCGGCGTAGTCCACGCCCGCGGTGGCGGTGCCGTCGGCGGTGGCGATGTCGAAGCTGACGCCGCCGGCGCCGGCCGGTTGGTTGAGCGAGACGGTGAAGGTGGCGTTGGTGGTGCCGGCGTTGCCCTCGTTCACGGAGACATCGCCGATCGTCAGCGACGGCTGGTCGTCGTTGAGGATGGTGCCGATGGCGCTGTCCGGCGAGCCGACGCTGTAGCCGCTGCCGGCGTTCAGGCTGATGACGACCGTCTCGTCGGGTTCGACGGTGCCGTCGACGGTCGGGTTGATGGTGATGGTGCCGTTGGTCTGGCCGGCGCCGATCACCAGCGGCGAGGACACGGCCGCGTAGTCGCTGCCCGAGGTCGCGCTGCCGCCGACGCCGAAGGCGACCGACACCGCGTTCACCGGCGCCTGGTCGAGCGTGACGGTGTAGGTGAGATTGGTGGCGCCATCCTCGGGCACGCTGGCCGGGGATACGGCGATCGACGCGGTGGGCACGTCGTCGTTGAGGATGGTGGCGGTGGCGCTGGACGGGCTGCCGATGGAATAGCCGCTGCCGCTGGCCACGCTCATGATCGCCGTCTCGTCCGCTTCCACCGTGCCGTCGGCCACCGGAGTGACGGCGAACGTGGCGGTGGTGGTGTTGGCCGGAACCACGACGCTGCTCACCGCGCCGGTGTAGTCCACGCCGCTGCTGGCGGTGCCGCTGGACGCGATGTTCACCGTCGTCGCCGAACCGCTGGTCTGGCTCAGCGTCACCGTGTAGGTGAAGGCCGCGCCGCTGTCTTCGTTGCGGCTGGCCGGGCTCACCGCGATGCTGGCCGAAATTGCCGGGGTGATGGTGATGTTGACGGTGATAGTGTCGCCAGCGCCATCCTCCAGCGGGAAGGTATCGCTGGTGGCGCTATCGCCATTGTGGGTATAGGTGACGATCTGCGTGCCCTGCGCTCCGCTCGGATTGGGCACGATGAGCGTGCCATGCGGGGGCTGTACGCCGTTCCAGCCGATACCGATATCGTCCGCTCCCGTGCCATCGCAGGTGGTGACGTCGATCTGCACCGATCCGCCTTGCACCACGGTGGCATTCAACGTCGGGCAATACTGGGATGCTGCCGCTGCGGCCGCGCCGGAATGCAGCGCGCTCAACAGCAGCAGCGCAAAAACCAGCGGCCAACGCAAAGCGACGCGCATGCTCGCGAACATACTGGTGCAATTTGTAGACATATTCCATTTCCCCGGAAGATCGCGCCACCCCGCTGGCGCCGGCAACGCTCCTGGTGCCTCAGACAGCGCGGATATAGGCCTGACAAGGCGTATTCCCCTCCACGCTGCGGCGGCATTTGAACAGGAAATTCAGATATTGGTAAAGCAACAAATGCGCCCTGGCTGTCTGATTCATCATTATCAAGACTTGCATCGCGCAAAAGACGTGGTTAAGTGGCCGGCGTCGGACACGATGTCCGTCGCCAAACAATCCGGGGGGAGATCCGCATGAGCGAGTTCTTCGTCGGTCAGATCATGCTGACCGGTTTCGTTTTCGCGCCCAAATATTTTGCGCAGTGCAACGGGCAGCTGCTGCCGGTTAATCAGAATCAGGCGCTCTTCAGCCTGATCGGTTCCCGTTTCGGCGGCAACGGCAGCACCAACTTCGCGCTGCCGGACATGCGCGGGCGCACGCCCGTCGGCTTCGGACCCTCGGCCGATCCGAACTGGCAACCCTCGCCGCCGCCGCTGGGCCAGAGCGGCGGCGCGGAGAACGTCTCGCTGCTGCCCGGCAACCTGCCGGCGCACAACCATCTGCTCGAGTGCACCAACACCGCAGGCAACAGTCGCAATCCTGCCAGCCGCTCGTTCGCTAACAACGCCAGCACCTCGGGTCCGGCCACGGCGCTGTATGCAGCTCCGGGCACATTGGTGGCGCTGGATCCGGCAACCGCCGTCCCGGCGGGCGGCAGCCAGCCGCATCCGAACCTGCAGCCGTACACCACGATCAATTTCTGCATCGCGCTGTCCGGCATCTTCCCTTCGCGCAGCTAGGGCGCCGGCACTTCATGTACGCGGCGCGCCGTTGGCGGCGCGCGGCGCATCACCGACCAGGAAGGACACCATGGCCACTCCATTCATCGGCGAGATCCGCATGTTCGGCTTCGGCCGCACCCCGCAGGGCTGGCAGGCGTGCGACGGCACCCTGCTGTCGATCTCCGAGTACGAAACCCTGTTCGTGCTGATCGGCACGCTCTACGGCGGCGACGGGCAGACCACGTTTGCGGTACCGGACCTGCGCGGGCGCGTGCCGCTGCACCAAGGCCAGGGACCGGGCCTGAGCAACTACGTCATTGCCCAACGCGCAGGCACGGAGACCGTGACGCTGACCGAATTGCAGATGCCCGCGCACACCCACACGGTGGTCGCCACCACTGCCGCGGCAACGGCGACCGCGCCGTCCGGCCTGTTGCCCGGCACGGTCGCCGGCGACGTGTTCTATGTAACCGACAGCGCCGGCGCCACCGTGACGCCGATGGCCACGCAATCGACCACGATCACCGGTGGCGGCCAACCGCACGAGAACACCATGCCCACGCTGACGGTGCAGTACTGCATCGCCACCGCCGGCATCTTCCCGCAGCAGAGCTGATCCCGTTCGGCGCGCCGCGCTCGCCGCGGCGCCCGTCCATTCCACTGGAGGAATGCGTTCATGACCGAACCCTATATCGGGGAAATCCAGCTGTTCGGCTTCGATTTCAATCCCGTCGGCTGGGCGTTGTGCAATGGCGCCACGCTGCCGATCACGCAGAACACCGTGCTGTACTCGCTGCTCGGCGTCGCCTATGGCGGCAACGGCTCCAGCACGTTCCAATTGCCGAACTTCTGCACGCGCGCCGGCTGCGAGCAAGGCCAGGGCGGCGGGTTGACCAACCGCCAGCGCGGCGACGCCTTCGGCAGCGTCGGGGTCAGCCTGTTGAGCACGCAGATCCCGCCGCACGACCACGGCATCGTCTCGTTCTCGCAAACGGATCGGACCAAGAAAAGCGGCACGCCCGCAAACGGCGCGGGATTGTCGGCGCTAGGCAGCAGCACGGCGCGTCCCTTCGCGACGGTACAGCAGCCCGAGGCGCAGTTCTCTCCAACGGCGCTGCTGCCCACCGGCAACGGCCAGGCGCACGAGAACCAGCAACCCTACCTCGCGGTGAACTTCTGCATCGCGCTGTCGGGAGACTACCCGGCGTTCGACTGAGCACGGCGCCGTGGCCGCGACCGGCTTTCCGGACCGACGCGCTGGCCCCGCCGCACCGGCGGCGCTGCGCGCGCGCGGCATCGGCCTGCGCGCCGCGCGCGACGCCGATCTGCCCTGGCTGCGCGACCTGTACGCCAGCACCCGCAGCGCCGAGCTCGCGGCGGTACCGTGGCCGGAGCAGGCCAAGCGCGCGTTCCTCGACCAGCAGTTCGCCCTGCAGCACGCGCACTACCTCGCGCACTTCGCCGACGCCGACTTCCTGATCGTGGAAACCGCGCAGGCGCCGCTGGGCAGGCTGTACCTGCAGCGCGGCGCAGCGAGACACGTGCTGGTCGACATCAGCCTGCTGCCGGTCTGGCGCGGGCAGGGTGTGGGCACCGCGCTGATCGCGCAGGCGCAGGCGCTGGCCGCCGCGGCCGGATGCCCGCTGTCGCTGCACGTGCTGCATGCCAATCCCGCCGCGCAGCGCCTGTACGCGCGCCTGGGCTTCGTGCCGGGCGACGCCGGCGACTCCCACCTGGAAATGCACTGGCGCGCCGCCTGCGCGGCGCCGGCGGTCAGTTGAAGACCGCCTGGTACAGGAAGCCGTCGCGCTCGCGCGCCACCGGCACCAGGAAGATGCCCAGCTCGCCCAGCCGCGCATGCCGCATGCGGTAGGTCTGTTGCGGGAACAGGAACGCGGAGGTGTTGCGGAACAGCAGCGAGAACGGCGCGCGGTGTGTGGCCGTCTTGGCCGGCAGCGGCCGCGCCTCGACCAGCACGAAGGGCACCTCGCCGTCGTTCAGGGCCGCGGCGAAGGTCTCGTTCACGCTTCCGGCGAAATGTTCCAAGGTCAGCAATTCCATGTACCACTCCCTGTCGCGGCGCCATCGCCCCTGCGCATCGTGGCGGTGCGCGGCAGCGCATACAAGCGGCACTGCGCAACGCCGCGGGCGCGCGCCAGGTTGAACCGCGGCACTGGAGCAGTCCAGCCGCCGCCAGCACAAGGCCGCAGCGCGTGCCGTACCGGCCGGCGCCGCCAGGGAACCGGTCCCTCCAGACCCAAGACACGCTGTTGCATGTACGGCGTTCCCGGACCACGCGCACGCGGGCGTCACGGATGCGACAATACTGCACGGCCCAGTTCGGTTAAGTTCAGCGGACTGGTTCAATCCTGTGTTGATTTTTCGTTAAAGGCCGCGATGGCGTCTTCCGAATCCAATGTGGTGCAGCTGTCCGGCGTGCGCATCGACCGCGGCGGCCGCGCGATCCTGCGCGACGTCTCGCTGGCGGTGCCGCGCGGCAGCATCACCGCCGTGCTCGGCCCGTCGGGCAGCGGCAAGTCGACGCTGCTGGCGGCGCTGACCGGCGAGCTGGTCCCGGTCGCCGGCACGGTCGAGGTGTTCGGCCAGCCGCTGCCGCGCGGCAGCCGCGCGCTGCGCGAGACGCGCAAGAGCATCGGCGTGCTGCTGCAGGGCAACGGCCTGCTCACCGACCTGAGCGTGGCCGAGAACGTGGCGCTGCCGCTGCGCGCCCACACCCGCCTGCCCGAGCCGGTGCTGCAGCGGCTGGTGGCGCTGAAGCTGCACGCGGTGGGCCTGCTCGCCGCCGCCGACGCCTGGCCGCGCGAACTGTCCGGCGGCATGGCGCGGCGCGTGGCGCTGGCCCGCGCGCTGGCCCTGGACCCGCCGCTGATGATCTACGACGAGCCGCTGACCGGGCTGGACCCGATCGCCTCCGGGGTGATCATGAGCCTGATCCAGCGCCTCAACGACACCCTCGGCCTGACCAGCATCATCGTCAGCCACCACGTCCACGAGACCCTGCCGATCTGCGACCAGGCGGTGGCGATCGCCAACGGCGGGGTGGTCTTCGCCGGCACCCCGGACGCGCTGCAGGCCAGCGCCGACCCGCTGTTGCAGCAGTTCCTGCATGGCCGCCCGGACGGCCCGATCCCGTTCGATGCGCCGCCACGCGCGCGGAGCGCCGCCTGATGGGCGCCGTCGCCTCGATCCGCGCGCTGGGCCGCGCCGGGCTGTTCTCGCTGACCGTGCTGCGCGGCTCGCTGCCGACCCGCGATTTCCTGGCCGAGCTGGTCCGCGAGATCTACAAGGTCGGCGCGCGCTCGCTGCCGATCATCGCCGTCGGCGGCGCCTTCGTCGGCCTGGTGCTGACCCTGCAGGGCTACCGCACGCTGCAGACCTACGGCGCCTCCGACGCACTGTCCACGCTGCTGGGGCTGTCGCTGTACCGCGAACTGGCGCCGGTGCTGACCGCGCTGCTGTTCATCGGCCGCGCCGGCAGCTCGATCGCCGCCGAACTGGGGCTGATGCGCGCCACCGACCAGATCAAGGCGCTGGAGCTGATGGCGATCGATCCGGTGGCCAAGGCGGTGGCGCCGCGCTTCTGGGCGGCGGTGCTGACCGTGCCGCTGCTGACCGGCATCTTCTGCTCGCTGGCGATCAGCGCCAGCTACTTCGAAGCGGTGCACGTGCTGGGCCTGGACCGCGGCACGTTCTGGTCGGCGCTGTCGAGCAGCGTGGATTTCTGGGACGACTTCGGCGTGGCGATGCTGAAGTCGGCGGTGTTCGGCGGGACCGCGGCGCTGGTCGCCTCGTACGTCGGCTTCCATGCCGAGCCGACCATCGAGGGCACCTCGGTGGCCACCACCCGCGCGGTGGTGAACGCCTCGCTGCTGGTGCTGATGTTCAATTTCGTGCTGTCGGCGCTGCTGTTCCAGTAAGGGACCGCACGCCGCAGCGAAGCCTGCCGTCGCCGGCGGGCCGCGTTTTACGGCCACGGCACTGTCGCCGCGGCCCGGATGAATCAACAAGGTAGACACGTTATGGCTATCCGTGGTCCCCGTCTCGAGTTCGCCGTCGGCGCCTTCCTGCTGCTGGGCCTGGCCTCGCTGCTGGTGCTGGCGCTCGCCTCCACCAACCGCCAGTGGGGCTTCGGCGGCGGGCGCTACGAGCTGACCGCCCGCTTCTCGCAGATCGGCCAGTTGCGCCAGCAGGCGCCGGTGAAGATCGGCGGGGTGATCATCGGCCAGGTGGCGAAGATCGAGCTGGACCCGGCCAAGTTCGACTCGGTGGTGACCCTGGCCATCGACGACCGCTACAAGGACCTGCCGGCGGACACCTCGGCCGGTATCCTGACCAGCGGCCTGCTCGGCGAAAGCTATGTGGGGCTGCAGCCCGGCGGCGATCCGGACACGCTCAAGCCCGGCCAGGAGATCGCCTTCACCCAGCCGGCGGTGGACCTGATCCAGCTGGTCGGCAAGTACATGTTCGGCGGCGGCAGCGGCGGAAGTAACACCGGCGCGACACCCGCTGCCGCATCCTCCGCGAACAGCCCCACTCCCTCTACGGAAACGGAACCCAAGCCATGACCAACAAACTGCTCTCCGCCGCTCTCGCCGCCGCGCTGGCCGTCGCCGCCCCCGCCATCGCGCTGGCCCAGGCCGCGCCCGCCGGCGCCGCCGCCCAGCAGGGGTCGGCCAGCAAGGTCGTGCTCGACAACAGCACCCGCATCCTGGCCACGCTGGAACAGCGCCGCGCCGAGTTCAAGAGCAACAACGCCGCGCTCAAGCAGTTCATCGACAGCGAGATGAACAAGTCCTTCGACCGCGACTACGCCGCGCGCCTGGTGCTGGGCGTGCACGGCCGCGGCGCCTCCGATGCCGACGTCAAGCTGTTCGCCGATGCGATGGCCGACAACCTGATGCAGCGCTACGGCAGCTCGCTGCTGACCTTCGAAGGCAAGCCGCAGGTGCGGGTGAAGTCGGAAACCCCGCTGCCGGGCGGCCGCGGCGCGAAGGTCTCCACCGAACTGCTGCGCAGCGGCGGCGACCCGATCCCGGTCGACTACCTGGTGCGCAATACCGGCGGCAGCTGGAAGATCTTCGACGTGATGGTGGAAGGCGTGTCGTACGTGCAGACCTTCCGCAACCAGTTCGACACCCCGCTGCGCACCAAGTCGATCCCGCAGGTCGCGGCCGACCTGCGCAACGGCGCGCTGCAGGTCGCACCGGCGAGCAGCAGTGGCAAGCAGTGAGCCACGCCTGCGTCGCGACGGCGACACGCTCGCGCTGAGCGGCGCGCTCGACCGCGCCGCGGCCACCGCGCTGTGGCCGGCGGCGCTGCCGCTGCTGGCCGGCGCGCGCGCGCTGGACCTGCGCGAGGTGTCGCGGGTGGACAGCGCCGGCCTGGCGCTGCTTGCCGAACTGGCCGCACGCCTGCGTGCGCAGGGCCAGGCCGAGGTCGCCATTCACGGCGCCCCGGCCGGCCTGACCGAATTGAGCGCCGCCTACCGGCTGGCCTCGACCCTGGATTTCCAATCTCCCCCGGCGGCGAGCTGACCCCATGAACGTGTTGCGTATCCTCACCTCCCTGGCTCTGGCCGCCGCCCTGGGCGCCTGCGCCGGCGCCCCCAAGCGCACGCCGCCGCCGCCCGCGGTCGCCACGACCGAGGCGATGCCCACTGCCGATGCCGCCGCTGCGGACGACACGCGCGCCGCCGTCGGCGACACCGCGCCGGCCGCCGCTGCGCAGGCCTCGCCCGAGACCGCGGCCGTCCCTGGCGAGGCGACGGCCGCACCGGCCAGCGTGCCGCCGACCGGCGGCGCGGCGACCGCGGCCGAGGACGACTACGCCGCCCTGTACGGCGGCGACCCGTACAACCCGGTCGCCGATCCGACCCTGCCGGCCGGCGTCGCCGTGCCGCAGAGCTATGATCCGTGGGAGAAGTTCAACCGCAAGGTGCACAAGTTCAACAACGTGGTCGACCGCACCGTGGCGCGGCCGCTGGCGCGCGCCTACGTCAACGTGGTGCCGCGGCCGGTGCGGCTGGGCGTGACCAACTTCTTCGACAACCTCAGCTCGCCGCTGACCATGGTCAACCAGCTGCTGCAGGGCCGTCCGCTGCAGGCCGGGCAGACCCTGGGCCGGTTCCTGATGAACAGCACGCTGGGCATCGCCGGCATCTTCGACCCGGCCAGCGACGCCAAGCTGCCGCGGCGCAGCGAGGACTTCGGCCAGACCCTGGGCGCCTGGGGCTGGCGCCGTTCGCGCTACGTGGAGTTGCCGCTGTTCGGGCCGCGCACGGTACGCGACGTGTTCGGCCTGGCCGGCGACGCGCCGCTGTCGCCGCTGCGGCAGATCGAGGAAGACACCGTGCGCGTCGGCCTGCAGGGCCTGCAGCTGGTCGACACCCGCGCGCAGCTGCTGTCGCTGGACAGCCTGCGCGACGAGGCGCCGGACGAGTACCAGCTGACCCGCGACGCGTGGATGCAGCGCCGCACCTACCAGATCGAAGGCGACCTGCACACGCACAAGCGCCAGGACAACGATCTGCCCGACTATCTGCGCGAGGAAGAGACCAATCCGACCGTGCCGGTGGACGCGATGCCGATCCCGGAATGGCGCGGCGGCAGCCGCTGAGTCTGGCGCGCTTCCGGCGGTACGAAAGAACCCGGCGTCGGCCGGGTTTTTTTTGGCTGGGTTTTTCCCGCCATGCCCACCGTAGGAGCATCGTGATCGTGGGCTAGCCTCGCCGCCCGACACATGCGGGCGCGCTCCCTTGGCCGCAGCGGACGTCACGCACGCAGCAGGCTCCCCCTGCTGTTGCTGTTGCTGTTGCTGTTGCTGTTGCTGTTGCTGTTGCTGTTGCTGTTGCTGTTGTTGCTGTTGCTGTTGTTGCTGTCGCTCTTGGTTGTTGCTCCTGGCCGTTGCTTTCCTTTTGATTTACCGGCCCCCCTCAGCGCGGCAGGCGGGCGGGCGAATACCCGAAGGGCGGCGCGCAGGATGCGCGACGTTTTTCGTTGACACATGGATGCGCCATCGAAAATTCCCGTCGTGCCTGCGGACCCGGAGCGCGCAGCGCGGAGGGCGCGCTGCGGGGTGTGCTTGACCAGCCTTCGGCTGTGGTAAAGCGCTTCTTTTGGTTACTTTTCTTTGCACAAGCAAAGAAAAGTGACTCGCCGCAAGGCGAAAGCTTTGCACTTGTACTTGCTGCAGTGGCGGCAGCCGAATCACTGTAGGAGCGGCTTCAGCCGCGACCGGGGCCTCACGGGAATGTCTCGGTCGCGGCTGAAGCTGCTCCTACAGAAAGGCACCAAAGCAAAGGCTTCCGCCTTTGGCGGGTCACTTTTCTTTGCTCGCGCAAAGAAAAGTAACCAAAAGAAAGCGCGCCCTGCCTTGCGCCCTCCGCGCTGCGCGCTCCGGGTCCGCGGATGCACCGGGGATTCGCGGAAGGGGCATCCTGCCCCTGCCGCGAACGGCGCACATCCCTGTGCGCCGCCCCTTCGGGGTTTTTCCCCGGTCCATCCGCCGCTGCGGAAGGGAACCCGGTAAGTCAAAAGCAACGGCAACGGCAACAGCCAAAGCCAAAGCAACTGCAACTACAACTACAACTACAACTACAACTACAGGCAATGGTGACGGTGGCGGCCGCGGCAAGAATCCAGCCAACTGCGTGCTCGCAGCATCGGGACGCCTTCGCACCAGATTGCCGGCCATGACATTGGCCCAGCCGCCGTGGAACGACTCCAGATGCGTGGACCTTCCGTCGCGGCGCGCGAATGGCACCGCCCGGCTATGCCGGTGTTGATGGCCGGCGCCCTGCTACAGCGCACTACGCAAGCCAACCGCCTCCTGTAGGAGCGGCTTCAGCCGCGACGAACGGAGTGGGAGTCCTAACGCTTCGACGCTCTGCCAAAACCGATGGCTCAAGGCCATCAGATCACTTTTACGGTGCAGCCATCGAGTCAGCTGTGCGCCTTTTGTAGGAGCGGCTTCGGCGGCCTTGGGCCATTAACCGAGACGAACGGAGCCCGGAACCGCCACGGCCTCGAAGCCTTTCGGTCCGATGGCCAAGCCACCCGGAGCCTCCACAGCGCATCCGGATCGCCAGGCATCGCCGCGTAGGCACCCGAACGCCGCAAGCCGTTACGCCAGCGCCGTCTCGATCGCCGTGCGCAGGCGCGGGTCCTCGGCGGTCACGTCCGGGGCGAAGCGGCCGAGTACCTGGCCGTCGCGGCCGACCAGGAACTTCTCGAAGTTCCACAGCACGCCCGGCACCGGGTTGGGGGCGATGCCGTAGCCGAGCAGCCGCTCGCGCATCGGGCCCTCGCCCTCGGTGTGCGGCTGCGCCTCGATCAGCGCGCGGTACAACGGATGCGTCGCCTCTCCAGTGACCGCGATCTTGGCGAACATCGGGAAGGTCACGTCGTAGGTGAGCTGACAGAACTGCTGGATCTCCGCCTCGCTGCCCGGCTCCTGGCCCTTGAAGTCGTTGGCCGGGAAACCCAGCACTTCCAGCCCGTCGGCGCGCTTTTCGCGGTACAGCGCCTCCAGGCCTTCGTACTGCTTGGTCAGCCCGCACTTGGAGGCGACGTTGACCAGCAGCAGCACCTTGCCGCGATACCCGGCCAGCGACGCGGGCTGGCCTTCGATGGTGGTCAGCGGGATGTCCTGGATCGACTGGTGCATGCGCGGCTCCTGCAACGAGAATGGGGAGCGCAAGCATAGGCGCAATGGCCGCACGGCGGCCATTGCGCGCCGTGCATCAGTCGATGCAGATCTGCGCGGCGCCGACGCCGCCTTGCACCTGCTGCCGGCAGCCGAAGTTCTCGCTGATGTCGCGCTGGCACACGCCCTGGGCGGCAGTGCCGGTGGCCACCGGCGTCACCGCCAGGCAATCGCCGCGGCACTGGTCGCCGTCGCTGCAGGTCTTGCCGGCGTCGGCGAACGGGACCACGCACTTGAGCAGGCCGCGGCGGCCGAGCGGACGCAGGCTGCCGCCCTGCGCGGTGCAGGCCGCGGCATCGGGCGCCGCTTCGGCGCCGGCGCTGCCGGACTGCGCGGCGGGCGTCGCCTGCGGGGCGGGGCCGCTGGCGCAGGCGGCCAGCAACAGGCAGGACAACAGGGTGCACCATCGCATCGACATCGGCATCTCCATTCGGGCAGGGCGGCGGCGCCCAGTATCGCAGCGCGCGTGTTGCAGCAGATGCATGGCCGTGCGCGATGCGCTCACTCCTGTTCGTCGCGCGCGGCATCCTCGTCCGGATCGGGATCGGCCATCGGCAGCTCCAGATCGAGCAGCGGCGCGAGCTGCGCCTCGGCCAGCGTCTCCACCCCGCGCAGGCGGCGCTCGATGGTGCGGGTCTTGCGGCTGGCATCGCCCAGGCTCTTGCCGACGGTGCTGATCTGCTTCTCGGCCTTTTCCAGGATGCCGGCGAACTTGCCGAACTCGCTCTTGACCGCCGCCAGCACGCCCCACACCTCGCTGGAGCGCTTCTCGATGGCCAGCGTGCGAAAGCCCATCTGCAGGCTGTTGAGCAGCGCGGTGACGGTGGTGGGGCCGGCGACGACGATGCGGTGCTCGCGCTGCAGCAGGTCGGCCAGGCCGGGCCGGCGCAGGGTTTCCGCGTACAGGCCTTCGGTGGGCAGGAACATCACCGCGAAATCGGTGGTGTGCGGCGGCGCGATGTACTTGTCGCTGATCGACTTGGCCTGTACCCGGATCGCGCGCTCCAGCTGCGCGCCCATCGCCAGCACCTGGTCCGGCTCGCCCTGCTCCTGCGCATCGAGCAGCCGCTCGTAGTCCTCGCGTGGGAACTTGGCGTCGATCGGCAGCCATACCGGCGTGTCCTCGTGGCCGCGGCCGGGCAGGCGCACCGCGAAATCGACCATTTCGTTGCGCTCCGGGCGCACCCGCACGCCGCGCGCGTACTGCTCCTGGGTCAGGGTCTGCTCGAGGATGTTCTCCAGCTGCACCTCGCCCCAGCCGCCGCGGTTCTTGACGTTGCTCAGCACGCGCTTGAGATCGCCCACGCCGGTAGCCAGCTGCTGCATTTCGCCCAGCCCGCGCTGGACCTGCTCGAGCCGCTCGGAGACCAGCTTGAACGAGGCGTCCAGGCGCGTGTTGAGCGTGGTCTGCAGCTTCTCGTCGACGGTGCCGCGCATCTGCTCGAGCTTGGCCGCGTTGTCGGCCTGCAGTTCCTTCAGCCGCTCTTCCAGGGTGGCGCGCATCTCGCCGATGCGCTGCTCGTTGCGCTGGATCAGTTCGTTGAGCCGCTGGCCGAGCGTGTCGGCGAAGCGCTGCTGCGACTCGGCGCCTTCCAGGCGGCCCTTGCGCGCGTCCTCGACCAGGGTCTCGCGCAGCGCGCCCAGGTGCGCGTCGATGCGCGCGATCAGTTCGGCTTGCTGCTGGCCGAAGTGCAGCATGCGCGCGTCCTGCTGCTGGCCGAACGCGTCGAGCTGGCCGCGCATCTCGACCAGGCGCTGGTTCAGCAGTTCGGCCACGCGCTGCTGCGCCTCGCCGGCCTCGGCCCGGCCGCGCCGCGCGTCCTCGGTCAGCGCCTCGCGCAGCAGGTCCAGGCGCTGGTCGGTGCGGGTGGACAGGTCGGCCAGATGGCGGGCGAAGCCCTCGCTGCGCGCGTCCTGCTGCCGCGCCAGGCTGTCGAGCTGCTCGCGCAGTTCGCCGCGGCCGTTGCGCTGTTCCTCGCGCAGCGCCTGTTCCAGCGCCGCGGGGTCGTTCCGGCGCAGCAGCAGCGCCACCAGCAGCACGACGACGACGCACAGCAGGCCGGCCAGGATCAGGAAATGGAAATCGGTTTGCATGCCGCCAGTGTAGCCGGCCGTGTCTCAGGCGCTGCGCCGGAGCCATGCCCCTGCGCAATCCCTGCCAGGCATGGCCGCATTGCGCCGGGACGCGCGCCGATGCACGCTGCATGCTCGCCCCCGACCCGAATGCCATGCTCACCCTCTACGGCAAGTCCTCTTCGATCAACGTGCGCAAGGTGCTGTGGCTGTGCGCGGAACTGGACCTGGCGATCGACCAGCATCCCTACGGCGCCGGCTTCGCCGCGGTGGACACGCCGGCGTTCCGCGCGTTGAACCCGAACGCGCTGGTGCCGGTGCTGCGCGACGGCGACTTCGTGCTGTGGGAATCCAACAGCATCTGCCGCTACCTGGCGGCGCGCCAGCAGCGCACGGACCTGCTGCCGGCCGCGCCGCAGGCGCGGGCGCTGGTCGAGCAGTGGATGGACTGGCAGGCCACCGAACTCAACAACGCCTGGCGCTACGCGTTCATGGCGCTGGTCCGCGACAGTCCCGCACATCGCGATGCGCAGGCGCTGGCGCAGGGCGTGGCCGGCTGGCACCGGCACATGGGCATCCTCGACGCGCAGCTGCAGCGCACCGGCGCCTATGCGGCGGGCGCGGACTTCACCCTGGCCGACATCGTGCTCGGCCTGTCCACCCAGCGCTGGATGGCCACGCCCATGCAGCGCCCGCCGCTGCCGGCGGTGGCCGCCTACTACGAACGGCTGTCGGCACGCCCGGGCTTTCTGGCGCACGGGCGCAACGGCCTCCCGTAACCGCGCGGAACGGGCGGTCGCGCGGCGGCGGCTGTCGCAGGCCGCATGGCGCGCGTTGTCTGCCGCCGCGCGACCGGCCGGCCGGGCAAGGCCGCCGGGCATAGCTTTGCTGCACCGCATTCGGCGACACTCGCGGGCTTGTCCTGTCGTTCCCCGAGGCCCGCATGTCGTTCCTGTTCCGGCGCAAGTCGCTCGATCTGGTCACCGTCCACGAAGCCGGGCGCCGGCTGGTGCCTACGCTGAGCTGGCCGCATCTGGTGGCGCTGGGCATCGGCGCGATCGTCGGCACCGGCATCTACACCCTGATCGGAGTCGGCGCGCACCTGGCCGGGCCGGCGGTGCTGCTGTCCTTCGCGGTGGCCGGGGCGATCTGCGCCTGCGCCGCGCTGGCCTACGCGGAGATGGCCACGCTGATGCCGGCCGCCGGCAGCGCCTACACCTACAGCTACATCGCGCTCGGCGAGAGCATCGCCTGGGTGGTCGGCTGGAGCCTGATCCTGGAGTACTCGCTGGTGGTCAGCACGGTGGCGGTGGGCTGGTCCGGCTATGCGGTGGGCTTCCTCAAGGGCGTGGGCGTGGACCTGCCGCTGTGGCTGACCGCCGGGCCGCACGCCGGCGGCGTGGTCAACCTGCCGGCGGTGCTGATCACCTTCGTGGTCGCCGGCATGCTGATGCTCGGCACCCAGGCCAGCGCCACGGTCAACGCGGTGCTGGTGGCGGTGAAGATCATCGCCCTGACCGTGTTCGTGGTGATCGCGCTGCCGCATTTCGACAGCGCGCGGATGGAGCCGTTCATGCCGTTCGGCTTCGCCAAGTCGATGGGCGCCGACGGCGTCGAACGCGGGGTGATGGCCGCCGCGGCGATCATCTTCTTCGCCTTCTACGGCTTCGACGCGATCTCCACCGCGGCCGAGGAGACCAAGAAGCCCGAGCGCGACCTGGCGATCGGCATCCTCGGCTCGATGGTCGGCTGCACGCTGATCTACGTGCTGGTGGCGCTGTCGGCAGTCGGCGCGATGAGCTACACGGTGTTCGGGCAGAGCGCCGAGCCGCTGGCGCTGATCCTGCGCGAACTCGGCCAGGGCAAGGCGGCGACGCTGATCGCCGCGGCCGCGGTGATCGCGCTGCCGACAGTGCTGCTGGCGTTCCTGTACGGGCAGAGCCGGATCTTCTTCGTGATGTCGCGCGACGGATTGCTGCCGCGCGGGCTGTCCAAGGTCAGCGCGCGCACCGGCACGCCGGTGGCGACCACGCTGTTCACCGCGCTGCTGGTGGCGGCGCTGGCCGGGGTGGCGCGGCTGGACGAGATCGCCGCACTGGCCAATGCCGGCACCCTGGCCGCGTTCATCGCGGTGGCCGCGTGCCTGCTGGTGCTGCGCGTGCGCGAACCGGACCGCGTGCGCAAGTTCCGCACGCCGCTGGCCTGGGTGGTCGCGCCGCTGGCGATCGGCGGCTGCCTGTACCTCTTCTGGAGCCTGCCACACACCACGCAGAAATGGTTCGCGTTGTGGAACGCGATCGGCGTGGCCGCCTATCTGCTGTACGGGCGTCGCCACAGCCTGCTGCAGCGCGAGGCGCCGCGGCCGTGACGCCGGCCTTCCAGACCACCCTGGCGCGCCACATCGGTACCGCCTTCGCCCGCCAACTGGCGCTGGCCGACCTGCTCGGCGAGCGCGGCTGGAGCCTGGATCTGGCCGAAGGGATCGCGCACTTCGGCGACGACCTGCACTTCCCGGTGCAGTTGCTGGGCAGCGCCGCCGAGGACAGTGCCAGTTGGCTGTGGGCCTGGGCCAACACCGCCAGCAATCTGCCGGACAACCTGTTGGTCGCGGCGAATGCCTTGCGCGAACGCGGCGAGCGCGAGGGACCGGCCGAGCTGGCCACCGCGTCGCTGCCGCTGGACGACGACGGCCACATGCTGGCCCTGCTCGCCGCCGCGCTGAGCGCGCGGTGCTACTACCGCGGCCCGTATCGAGGCGGCGCGCTGTTCTTCCTGCTCGAGGACGTGCCCGCCGCCGTGTTCGCGCCCTGCGACGATGCGCGCGTGCTGCGCTTGCTCGGGCAGTTGGTCGCGCAGTTCCCGCTCGACCACCGGACGATGGCCGAGGGCTTTCTCGAGGACCAGGGGTATGCGCTGCGGCGCGAGCCCGGACAGACCGTCGCCATGCGCGACGGCAGCCGGATCACGCTCGACTTCGATGCGCTGGGCCGCCTGGCCCGACTGCAAGGCAGCCTGGCGCCGCAGCAAGCCGCCACGGCGGCGGCGGCCAAGCCGGCGCCGAAATGGCAGTTCTGGAAGAGGTAACACCGCCACGCTCAGCCCCTCTCCCGGGAGAGCGGTTGGGGTGAGGGTACGGCACGAAGCGTCTCGCGGAATCGGGATGCCCGAGGCTTCGCCCGTGCCCTCATCCGCCTCTTCGGGGCACCTTCTCCCGGTGGGAGAAGGGACAAATTTCCCGGCCGCGGCCTGCCGGTTGCGATAAACGCATGCCTCGGAACGGATGCGAGCTTCATCCGATCCAAGCAGAAGGCACCGGCACGCGCTCAATGCGCCGGCGCCGCTGCCCGCCTGAACTCGCTGAAGTAGAACAGCAGCGCGGCCGTGCCGAAGCCGGCGCCGAGCAGCGACAGCCCCGGCCAGCCGGCGTAGGCGAACACCGCCGCGGCCAGCACCGAGCCGGTGGCGCCGCACAGGAACACCGAGGTCATGAACAGGCCGTTGAGCCGGCCGCGCTGCTCCGGCGCCAGCATGTAGATGCTGCGCAGGCTGAGCACCTGGCAGACCTGCACCGCCGCATCCAGCACCAGCGCGGCGACCACGAGCCACGCCAGCGCATGCGCGTGCGCGGCCCAGGCGCCGATGCCGAACGACAGCGCCGCCGCGGCCAGCGCCCAGCCGGTGGCCGGGCGAGTCCAGCCGCGATCGGCCATGCGCCCGGCCAGCGGCGCGACCAGGGCACCGGCGGCGCCGGCCAGCGCGAACAGCGCGATGTGCCGCTGGTCCATGCCGAAGGACTGCGCCAGCAGCAGCGGCGAGCCGGTCCAGAACACATTGAACGCGGCGAACATCATGCCCTGGTAGAACGCGCGCCGGCGCAGCAGCGGGGTGGCGGCATACAGGCGCGGCAGCGAGGCCAGCACCGCCGCATAGGACGCGCGCTGCGCGGGCCGGCGCTGCGGCAGGCGCCAGCGCAGCACCGCCATCAGCAGCAGCATCATGCCGGCGGACAGGAAGAACACCGCGCGCCAGCCCAGGGTGGCGGCGACGAAGCTGGAGAACGGCCGCGCCAGCATGATGCCGGCCAGCAGCCCGCCCATCACCGTGCCGACCACGCGGCCGCGGCTGGCCTCCGGCGCCAGGTGCGAGGCGAACGGCACCAGGATCTGCGTGGCCACCGCGCACACGCCGACCACGAACGAGCCGATCAGGAAACCGGCCGCCGACTGCGACAGGCCGATGCCGAGCAGGCCCAGCACCACTCCGCCCAGCAGCGCGATCGCCAGGCGCCGGTTCTCGGCCACGTCGGCCAGCGGCACCAGCAACAGCAGGCCGGCGCCGTAGCCGAGCTGGGTCAGCGCCACGATCAGCCCGGCCAGGCCCGCGTGCAGGCGCAGTTCCGGCGCGATGATGCCGATCAGCGGTTGCGAGAAATAGATGTTGGCCACCGCCAGGCCGCAGGCGGCGGCGAACAGCGCGATCAGGCCGGAGGACAGGCCCGCGGGTGCCGCATCGGCCTGGGAAGCGAGTGGGGACATGGAGAGCCTGAAGCGGGGACTCGGGACTGGGGAGTGGGGGCCCGGAAGAGCAAAGCATAAGGCAAACGCCGCGCCGCTTTTCCGGGTCCCGAGTCCCGAGTCCCGGCTACGTCCCGCTTACCACCAGCGCATGCCTTCGAAGGGGTTCCAGCTGGTGCTGCCCTTCCTCACTTCCAGGTAGTAGGCGTAGTTGGCGATCATGCCGACCAGCACCGAATAGGCCACGCCCAGGCCGTTGACCACGACCTTCGGCAGGAAGAACGACAGCACGCCGATCAGCACCGAGATGGCGATCAGCACGATCGCCTTGCGCCACAGGCCGAGGATGAAGAAGTAGATCCAGCCGAAGAAGAACGCAAAGAAGTTCATGTTGACCTTCAGCCGCTCGCCGAACGACAGGGCCTTGAACGCCGGCTTGAAGTCGGGCGAGGTCGGTCCGCCGTGGCGGTCGAAGAAATCGAAGCGGAACTGCCACTTCGGGCTGAGCGGCGCGCGCTCGGGGAGATTCTGGGTGCTCATGGAGGTCAATTCCCTTTTGTAATCGTTTTCATTGTAGCTGAATAGGGCTCCGAAGCGCCAATGTCCGCCGGTCGGCACGCTGCGACCCGCACACCCTTCTACGATGCGTTGGACGCGCGAAGCCCCGCCATGCCGGCATCCGAATGGCGCCGTCGGCATGCCTGCTCGGCGGCGATGCGCCACAGCGGAGCTATTGCGCATCGGGCCGTGGCCGATGTCCTGCGCAGGCAGGGCAGGCGCCGCCCCGCGCATCGGCCTGGGGCGGCCATGCGCTTGCGCGCCGCTCAGTTCCCCAGGTCGCGGCCGATCCGGATCGCCTCGGCCACGTTCCGGGCGGCCATGCGCAGGTTCGCCGCCGCCTCGGCCAGCGCCTGCTCCAGCGTGCAGGCGCGCTGCACCGCGCCGAACATCGCAGCGACGCCATGCGCATGCAGCGACGCCGCACCGGCGCCCAGCCCGCCGGCGATCGCGATCACCGGCTTGCCGTGGCGCCTGGCGACCCGGGCCACGCCGAGCGGCGCCTTGCCGTGCGCGCTCTGGCCGTCGAGGCGGCCCTCGCCGGTGATTACCAGGTCGGCGCCGGCCACCAACGCCTCCAGCCCCAGCGCGTCGGCGACCAGGTCCGCGCCCGGGCGCAGCCGCGCGCCCAGGAACGCGACCAGCGCCGCGCCCAGGCCGCCGCCGGCCCCGCCGCCGCGCACGTCGGCGACCGCGATGCCCAAGTCGGCTTCGATCACCGTGGCGTAATGGCGCAGGTTGGCGTCGAGCTGCGCGACCAGCGCCGGCGTGGCGCCCTTCTGCGGGCCGAACACCGCCGAGGCGCCGGCGGGCCCGGTCAGCGGGGTATCGACATCGCAGGCGACCTCGATCGCGCAGTGCCGCAGGCGCGGATCCAGGCCGCTCGCATCGATCCGCGCCAGCGCCGCCAGCGCGCCGCCGCCGAGGCGGGCGGCGAGCGCATGGCCCTGCGCATCGAGCAGGCGCACGCCCAGGGCCTGCGCCATGCCGGCACCGCCATCGTTGCTGGCGCTGCCGCCGAGGCCGACCACGATGCGCCGCGCGCCGGCGTCCAGCGCCGCCAGGATCAGCTCGCCGACACCGTAGCTGGTGGCGGCGAGCGGGTCGCGCCGTGCCCGCGGCAGCAGCGCCAGCCCGCTCGCCGCGGCCATCTCGACGACGGCGGTGCGGCCATCGCCGGCGAGGCCGAAGAAGGCCTCGACCGGCGCGCCCAGCGGCCCGCTGACGGTGCGGCCGACGACGCGCCCGCCGGTGGCCGCGACCAGCGCCGCGACCGTGCCTTCGCCGCCGTCGGCGACCGGCACCTTGACGTAGGTCCACGCCGGGAACACCTCGCGAAACCCCGCCTCGATCTGCGTGGCCGCCTCCAGCGCGGACAGGCTTTCCTTGAACGAATCCGGTGCGATGACGATCTTCATGGCCGCCCCGATGCTAGCCGATGCCGTGCCGCCGGTTCAGCGCATGCCGCACTGCGCCGTTCGATGGCCGGGATGGTTCTTCGGCCGCCGGCCGGCGCCAGGCCAGACGCGGTGGCAGCGGCGCGACGACGCAACGCCATGGCGCCAGGCGGCCTGCACCCAGCGGCCTTCAGGGCGCTCCGGCGCGCGCCTGCGCCGCCGCCCAGTCCTGCGCCTGCTGCATCACCCGCAACACGTTGCCGCCCCAGATCGCGGCGATCTGCCGCTCGCTGTAGCCCTTGCGCAACAGCCAGGCGGTGATCTTGGGCAGGTCGGCGACGTCCTCCATGCCGGCCACGCCGCCGCCGCCGTCCCAGTCCATGCCGATGCCCACGTGCTCGGGGCCGACCAGCGCCAGCACGTGCTCCAGGTGCGCGAAGAAATCGTCCAGCGTCGCCTGCCGCACCGGATACCTGGCGTCCAGCGCCTTTATCTCCTCGCCGAGCTTGAGCCCGTCGGCCAACTGCAGGTGCTCCCAGCCGCCGTATCTGGCGAGCAGCGCCTGCTCGGCGGCCTTGCGCTCGGGGCTGGCGCCGTTGTCGATCAGGTAGCCGCCGTAGGAATTGAGCTGGATCACCCCGCCGTGCGCGGCCAGCACCTTCAGCCGCGCATCGTCGATGTTGCGCGGATGGTCGTGCAGCGCGCGCGCGCCGCTGTGCGAGAGCAGGATCGGCACCGGCGACAGCGCGATCAGCTGGTCGAACACCGCATCGGAGGCGTGCGACTGGTCGATGACGATGCCCAGCGTCTGCGCCTGCCGCACCAGTTCGCGGCCGGCCGGGCTCAGGCCGTGCCATTCCGGCCCCTTCGGGTCGGTGGCCGAATCGGCGAACTCGTTGTTGAGGAAATGCGCGGTGCCCATCAGCCGCAGGCCCTGCGCGTGGTAGAAGCGCAGCAGCGTCGGATCGGCGACCAGCGGGCTGGCGTTCTCCATGCTCAGGTACACCACGCGCTTGCCGGCGGCCTTGAGCCGCGCCGCGTCGGCCGGCGTGGTGGCCAGGCCGAACTGCTGCGGGTGCGCCGCGAGCAGCGCGTGGATCGCCATCAACCGTTGCAGCCCGGCGTCGCGATCGTGCAGGTGCGCCTGCGCGCTGCGGTCGCCCTGGTCGGTGTAGATCGCCCAGAAGCCGCCGTCCAGCGCGCCGGCGACCATGCGCGGATAGTCCACCTGCGCCAGCCGGTTGCCGGCATGCGCGGTCATGATGTCGAAGTCGCCGCGCTCGAAGTTGGCCGGCGTGTCCAGGTGCGAATCCAGGGTCAGCAGCCGCTGCTGCAGCGCGGTGGCGCGCGCCAGTTCCGCCTTGCTGAAGTCGACGGCGTGCGCCGGCAGCGCCGCGGCCAGCGCCAGCGACACGGAAAGACACAGGGTGTGCAGCGTCATGCGCGGGTTCTCGAAAGGGCGGCGTCCCGATGATAGCCATGTGATGGCCATGCCGCGTCCGCCGGGCCATGCCACGCGGGCAGGGACGCATATCGGGACGGCGACGCTTGCCGCCCTGCCGGGTCAGGCCGCGCGGATTCGGGGGATGCGGTCGGCCGTGCGCATGCGGCGTGCACGCCGCGCCAGCGGCCGCAGGCCGACGCAGGCCGCACGCCGCGTCATGCCGGCGCCGCCGCCCTGGCGGGCGTGCGTCCCGCCCACACCTCCGGCCCGGCCTGGCAGTAGCCGGCGATGAACGCCTCCTGCGACGGCATCTGCGCCACCGCGCGGTCGATGGGCTGGCGGATCGCGTCGAGGAAGCGCCGCAGCTCCTGGTCCGGCAGCGCGCGCGCCAGCAGGTGGTGCTGCGCCGGCACGATGCCCTGGCCGAGCAGCACGTGGATCCACGAATCCACCCGGAACAGTTCGTCGCTGCCCTGCCAGGCATGCGCGCGCTCGCGCCAGGCACGCAGCCGCTGCTGCAGCGACTCGGGCAGCGCCATCTCGCGGCAGGCCCGCCACATCGGTTCGTCGCGCTGGTTGGCGTGGTAATGCAGGATGATGAAGTCGCGCACGTGTTCCATCTCGGCGCGGCTGACGTCGTTGTAGAGGTCCGCCATCGACGGGGCGATGCCGTCGGTCGGGAACAGGGTGATCAGCCGCATCACCGCGGCGATGGTCAGGTGGATGCTGGTGGATTCCAGCGGCTCGATGAAGCCGCTGGCCAGGCCCAACGCGACCACGTTCTTGTTCCAGGCCTTGAGCCGGCGGCCGCTGCGGAACGGCACCAGCCATGGATCCTTGATCGGCGGCGCGGCGGCGTCGTGCAGCAGCTTGGCGCGCGCCTCGTCGTCGGACATGTGCGCACTGGAGAACACCAGCCCGCAGCCGACCCGGTGCTGCAACGGGATGTGCCAGCGCCAGCCGGCGGCATGGGCGATGGCGCGGGTGTACGGCACCGGCGCCGCCACCGCCTCGGTCTGCACCGCCACCGCGCGATCGCACGGCAGCCACTGATTCCAGTCCTCGTAGCCGCTGTGCAACGTCTGCTCGATCAGCAGGCCGCGGAACCCGGTGCAGTCGATGAACAGGTCGCCTTCGACCAGCGTGCCGTCTTCCAGCAGCAGTGCCTCCACGAAGCCGCTTTCGGCGTGCTGCCGCACCTGCTGGATCTTGCCTTCCACGCGCTTGAGCCCGTAGCGCTCGGCATGGCTGCGCAGCAGGCGCGCGTACAGCCCGGCGTCGAGGTGGTAGGCGTAGTTGACCGGCGGCGACTGTTGCAGCGCGAAGCGGTCCACGCGCGAGGCCACGGTTTCCAGGCAGTAGTCGCCCAGTTCGGACCCCATCCCGCGGCGCCGCGCTTCCAGCCAGAAATGGTGGAACGCGCAGACCAGGGTGCTCTGCCCGGTGAGGCCGAACGGGTGGATGTAGCGCTCGCCATGCCGCGGCCAGTTCTCGAACGAAATGGAGAGCTTGAAGGTGCCGGCCACGGCGCGCAGGAACTCCTGCTCGTCGATCTGCACGAAGCGGTGGAAGCTGCGGATCGGCGGCACCGTGGATTCGCCGACGCCGACCGTGCCGATCTGCTCGGATTCGATCAGGGTGATGTCCAGCAGGCCGCGGAACTGGTGCGACAGCGCGCAGGCGGCGATCCAGCCCGCCGTGCCGCCGCCTGCGATCACCACCTTGCGTATCTGGCCCATTGCGTCGTCTCTCCTGCAGTCGTGAATGTTGGGCGCGCACGCCGGCGCGCGCGGGACCCGGCGTGTGGTCAGCGGTTGAGCTTGGCCAGCAGCATCGCGCGCAGCTGCCGCGCGCGCGTGTCGTCGATCGGCCCGAGCAGCTGCCGCGCCGGCGCCGGCAGGTGTTCGCCGGCGCGTTCGGACGGCCCGAACACGTAGTACTCGAACACCTCGCGCCAGGCCGCCTTCTCCGCCTGCGGGCGGTCGCGCAGCGCCCACATCGCGTGGTACAGCGCCGGCAGCGGCGCCGCCAGCCAGGCCGGGGCGCTGCTCCACCAGTAGTTGACCAGCACGTTGAACGCCTCCAGCCCTTGCACGTGGTGCCACCACATGGCGGGCAGGAACAGCGCATCGCCCGGTTCCAGCACCGCGCTGCGGGCATGCGCCAGCGCCTCGCGGAAGCGCGGATGGCGCGCGAAGTCGGGCGCGTCGAAGTCGACCACGCTGATCGCCTGCCCGCCCGGGGTCGGCTCCAGCGGACCGGGATAGAGATTGCCGATCTGCTCCGGCGGAAACACCGTGAAGCGGCGCCGGCCGACCGCGCAGCAGGCCAGGTTGTTCGGCGCGTCGTAGTGGCAGGACGCGGTGATGCGGTTGCCGATCCAGATGCTCGGCCGGGTCTGCACGCCGTGCGCGGCGAAGTCCACGTCGTTGCCGGCGCGCAGCCCGGGCAGACTGTCGTCCACCGGCAGCGAGGCCAGGTAGTAGGCCGGCGGCCGCGGATCGTCCAGGTGCGCGGCGATCGCGTCCAGCAGGCCGGGCAGGTCGCCGCGCCGCACCTCGAAATTGAGCGCGGTGAAGGTGTCGTCGTAGAACGGCCGCCCGGCGATCTCCGGCGCGCCGTAGGAATAGTGCAGCGCGCGGCCGTTGTCGTGCCTGCGCAGCAGGTCCATCGCCTGGCCCGTGCCGCGCAGCCCGGCCTGGACCAGCGTCCAGTCGCGCACCAGCCCGCGCAGCACCACCGGCTCGCCGGCAGCGAGCAGGTCGGCCAGCGGCAATGCGCCGGGCCGGCAGTCGCTGCGCTCGGCGATCGCCGCCACCGCCGCCATGCCGCTCAGGCGGCCTGCCCGGCGGTGGCCGCGGCGGCGTCCAGGTGCTGCAGGCGGCGCTGCTTCTCAGCCATCAGCCGGCGCATGTTGTGCAGCGAGGCCAGCAGCAGGTAGGCCCCTTCCAGGTAGCCGGCGCGGTGCAACCCGTGCAGCGACGGCGCATCCAGCGCGGCCAGCCGTTCGCGATCGATGCCGTACAGGCCGGCCAGGTGCACGTTGTGCGCCTGCCCGAGCTGCACGTCGATGCGCAGCGGCTGGATCAGGCCCAGCGCGTCGAACGCGGCGAACATGGCGTTGCCGCCTTCCACGCCGTCGCGGATGCCGCGCAGCACGGTGATGATGTGCTCCAGGTACGGGCTGTGCCCGCCTTGCGGCAGGAACACCCGCTCGCCCTCGCCGAAGCTGACCCGCGGGTGGTCCAGGTCGACGTGGATCACCGGTTCGCGGCGCAGTTCGCCGCCCTCGTGCCGTTCCTGGAACCCGATCAGGAACGGCCCCTTGGCGACGATGCCGGGCAGGTACGCCGCGTTCCAGTGCGCGCCCTGCAGGAACAGGTTTTCCTGCTGCTCGAAGCCCAGCAGCGCCACCGACTGGAAGGCGCCGGTGTCCGGGTCCTTGCGCAGCAGGATCGGGTATTCGCGCTGCAGCTCGGCGAATTCGGTCGGGAACGCCTGGACCACGCCGGTGGCGTCGCCGAACTCCGGACCGAAGCGCAGGATCACGCGCAGGTCTTGGTGGGCGACGTTGTTGAGCAGTTCGTATCGGGCCATCTGTCCTCCAGCGGGTCGGTGGCGAATCCGGCAGGCGCCGCGCCACGCGACCATTGCAGCAAAGCGCCGCGCCCGCAAGACGCGGTGCGGCGCACCTGCCGTTGCCGCACGCGGCCGCCGCCGCGCGCGGCCTGCCGGGCTCAGAAGTTGTAGCGCACCCCCAGCGTGTAGCGCGGGCTCTGGTCGATCACCTTGATCACCTGCTTCTCCGAGCGCCCGTGCCAGCGCACGTCCTCGGCGGTGATGTTGATCGCCTCGAAGCCCACCGACAGGTTGTCGGTGATCGCGTAGCTGACGCTCAGGTCCAGCTGCCGGTACGGCTCGACGTAGTACGGGTTGCGGCTGGAGCCGTTCTGGTTGGCCGCGATCAGGTATTCGTCGCGCCAGTTCCAGGCCAGGCGCGCGCTCCAGCCGTACTTCTCGTACATCAGCATGACGTTGGCGGTGTCGCTGAGGCCGAGCAGCGCGAACTGGTCGCGGTCCAGCACGGTGTTGTCGTAGCCCACGTCGCCCTTGACCACGGTGTAGTTGGCGTAGACGCCGAGGCCGGTATCGCCCAGGAAGTACTGACCGCCCAATTCCCAGCCGTGGATCTTGGCCTTGTTCTGGTTGATCGGACGCGACACGTCGAACTCGTACAGCGGATCGTCGGCTTCGCCGACCAGGTCGTAGGCGTTCTCCAGCGCCAGGGTCTGCGCCGAGCTGCCGTTGTAGGCGCCCAGCCCGCCGGTGGCCGCAGCGTTGCGCAGCAGCGCCATCGCCGAGAACAGCGAGGTGTCGTTGGCCGAACACGCCGCCGCCACGTCGTTGCCGGCGGCGCCGACCTGCGCGGCGCAGGCCCCGCTCTGCAGGAACGCCAGCGCCGCCTGCGCGTCCGGTCCGGAGGTCGGGTCGGTCAGGCCGTACAGGTTTTCGCGGGTGACGCTGGTGCCGATGAAGTTGGACACGCGCTTGTCCCAGAACGTCAGCGACACATAGCTGGCGTCGGCGAAGTACCACTCCAGCGCCAGGTCCAGGTTGTTCGATTCCAGCGGATCCAGGCTCGGGTTCTCCGCGCTGCCGGACGCGCGGGTGGAGGGGTTGATCAGGATCGAGCCGGACGGCGTGCCCGGGGTCGGCCCGGCGATCATGTTGGTGTACGGCGCCCGCGCGATGCTCTGCCCGAACGAAGCCCGGGCCTTCAGCGTGTCGGTGAGGTTGATGCTGAAATCCAGGTTCGGCAGGATGTGGCTGTAGCTGTGCTTTTCGCTGAACGGCTGCAGCTCGGTGGAGCGCAGCAGCTGGAAGTCGTTGTTGGCCTGCCACTGCAATGCGGTCGGCGTGGCCACCTGCGAGGTGGAGACCACGTCGGTCTTCTCATAGCGCACGCCGATGCGGGTATTGGTGGTCATGCCGCCGAGTTCGCCATCGAACTCCAGTTGCATGTAGGCGGCGCGGGTCTTCTCCTCGACCTCGTTGTCGGAGCTGTACTGCGGGTTGTAGCGCGTGGTCGCGCCATAGGTTTCGCCCGCCCATTGCGCCAGCTGGTCGGCATTGCCGCGCCAGGCACCCGGCGCGGCGCCGGAGGCGTTGAAGTCGTCGAACATGCCGGTGATGCCGACCGGCTGCAGCAACGCGATCATGCCCGGCTCGTTGCCGGCGTTGGCCACGCTCCAGTCGCCCAGCGCCGAATAGGTATCGCTGATGCGCCGGCGCATCGTGGTCTTGGCACTGTCCACGCCGAACTGGAAGCGGCCATTGTCGAAGTCGAACTGGCCGTCCACGCGCCCTTCCTTCACCTCCGTCACCTGGCTCTGGTAGTAGATGCGCAGCACCTGCGAGCCGATTTCGGCCGGGGAGAAGTCCTGGTTGAGCAGGCCGTTGGTCCCGGCGACGGAGTCGGCCGCGGTCGGGTACCAGGTGCGCGCGCCGATCGGCAGGCTGTTGTTGAAATACAGTTCCTGTGCCCACTGCCCGCCGCACTGCGTGCCGCCGGTGCAGTTGTTGGTGCCGGCATAGCTGAAATAGGTGGCGCTGCCGCCGGTGACCGGATCGTTGGGCAGGCTCTGGGTCTTGGAGTTGTGCGCGTCGAAGGTCAGGCGCAGGCGGTCGGTGGCCTGCCAATCGGCGTTGAAGCCGAGCGAGCCGAGCTTGTACTTCTGCATGTTGCGCTGCTGTTCCATGCCGAAGTCCTTGGCGCCGTTGGGCACGTCGCGCAGGTACACCGGCGTGGCCACCGCCTGGCCGGTGTCGAACACCAGGTCGGTGAAGCTGTTGGCGCGCTGCAGCCAGATGCCCTGCTCGCCGCGGTCCTCGCGGATCTCGTTGCTGGAGTAGGTGTAGTCCAGGGTCAGGGTCAGGGCATCGGTCGGCGCGAACTGCACCACCGCCTGGCCGTTGAGCCGCTCGCGCTCGAAGTCGGCGAAGGCGTAGCGCAGGTCGTTGGGCATGCCGTAGAGCTGGCCGATCGCCGGCGCGTTCTGCACGACGGCGTCCGGGCGCAGCGCCGGATCGGTGCCGGTCCAGCGCTGGATGTTCCAGCCGTTCTCGGTCGCCTGCACCGAGCCGCCGCGGCGCTTCTGGTAGCTGCCGCTCAGGCCGATGCCCCAGGTCTTGTCCGGGTTGGTGTAGCTGAAGATGCCGGACACCTCCGGGGTGATCTTGTCGTCGAACGGCTGCGATTCGTCGTACGCGGCCTTGGCGCCGGCACTGGCCACCAGGCCTTTGTGGTTGAACGGGCGGTCGGTGAGGATGTTGATGGTGGCGCCGATGCCGCCGCTGGGCGCGTTGGCGCGGCTGGTCTTGTACACCTCCAGGCCGGTGATCGACTCGGACGCGAGCTGGGCGAAGTTGAACGCGCGGGTGCCGCCGTCCACGCCGCCGATCGGCACCGCGCCCGGCGCGCCGAACGCGTCGGCGCCGGGGATCACGCGGCCGTTGAGGGTGACCGCATTGAACTGCGGGCCGAAGCCGCGCGCGGTGACCTGCGCGCCTTCGCCGTCGCGGCGTTCGATCGAGATGCCGGTGATGCGCTGCAGCGACTCGGCCAGGTTGGTGTCGGGGAACTTGCCGATGTCCTCGGCGCTGATCGCATCGACCACGCCGGCGTTGTCGCGCTTGATGCCCATCGACTGGTTGAGGCTGTTGCGGATGCCGGTGACGCTGACCGTATCCAGCGTGGTGGCGTCTGCCGAGGACTGCTGCTGGCTCGTCTGGGCCTGGGCCTGGGTCTGCGGCGCCTGCTGGGCGAACGCCGGATTGATCACCAGCACCCCGCCGACGAAGGTGAACATGGCCTTGGAGCGGAACTTCTTCAACTGCTGACGCATCAGAATGTCCTCGGTGCTGGAGTCGGACGGGCAACGCCGTCTGCGGCGTCCGGCGCGGCGGTTGCCCGCGCCGAAGCTGTCCCTGGTACGTGACATGCATCGCTGCATGCCTGCATGTGATTCCCCTTGCCTCTCGATCGATGGATGAATCGCGCCTTCCCCCCGAAGGGCGCCGGGTGCGCCATCGCGCGCCCGCTTCCGACCCGGGCGCCGACCGAGCCGCCCGCTACCGCCAATGCCGGTATTCAACTCGAAGCAACTTCCCTGCGGCGCTGCCGCCGCAGCGGGCGATGCGATGGCCACGGCATCAACACCTGGCTGATCGTGATAGCGCTATCACCCGACCGCGCAAACCTAATCCCGTGTGCCGGCGTTTGTCACCGTGCGGCGCAACAAAGCTACGTCACGCAGACATTCGCTGGGATGCAGGCCCCGATGTAAGCGTTACCAGCTGGCAGCGTTGCGCAAGCGGCGCGTGGCCCGCTGTGGATGGATTGGTGGCGCGTGTCGCCGCGAGGCACGGACCCGGGCGCAGGCCATGTCGACGCTGCCACGTTGCGCGGCACGCTGATGTAGACAAATGGATGGGGCGCGACCCGGCGCGAGGCATTGCGGCACGGCCTGCATGCGCCGGGCATGCATCCGCTGCGTGGTGACGGCGGCGGCATGCCTGGAAGCGCTTTCATGCACGGCCGCATGGCACGCCGGCAGACCGGCACGCGGTCGCGCGGCAACATTCTTGCTGCGCGCGGCAAGCGCCGCGCGCAGCGGCGGCTCAGTTCAGCACGCGGCAGAACACCGCTTTCAGATAGCGCGATTCCTGCACGTGGGCCATGAACGGGTGGTCGGCGCCGGCCCCGGCCACCTTCAGGATCTGGATGCTGCGGCCGGAGAAATAGGCGGCGCGGCGCAGCATGTCCAGGAACTCGTGCTCGGCGACCAGGCCGGTGCAGGAGAACGTGGCGAACAGGCCGCCGGGCGCGACCACGCCCAGCGCCAGCTTGTTCATGTCCAGGTACTTCTTCAGCGCCGGGATCACCTGGTCGCGGTCGCGGGTCATCTTGGCCGGGTCCAGGATCACCACGTCGTAACGGTCGCCGCGCACGGCCGCGTCGCGCAGGTACGGGAAGATGTCGGCCTGCACGAACTTCAGGCGCACGTCGTTGAGCTTGGCGTTGCCCTTGGCGATCTCGATCACGTCCTCGTCGATGTCCACGCCGACCACTTCCTCGGCGCCGCGCACCTTGGCGTAGACGGCGAAGCCGCCGGTGTTGCAGCACAGGTCGAGCACGCGCTTGCCGGCCACCTGCTGGCTCAGCCACTGCCGGTTCTCGCGCTGGTCGGCGAAGAAGCCGGTCTTGTGCGCGCCGGCCGGGTCGGCGCGGAAGCGCACGCCGTATTCACTGATGATCGCCGGCTCCGGGCGCTCGCCGCTGCTGGACACCGGGCGGTAGTCGAAGCTCTCCTGCTTCTGCACGTGCTCCTCGGCGAAACTGTAGAAGCGCGCGCCGGGAAACTGCGTGCGCAGCGCGGCGTAGATCCAGTCGCGGTAGCGGAACATGCCGGCGCTGAAGAACTCCACCACCAGCAGGTCGCCGTAGCGGTCCACCACCAGCCCGGACAGGCCGTCGCCCTCGGCATGCACCACGCGCCAGGCGTCGGACACCGCGTCCAGCTTCAGCACGTCGCGGCGCAGCGACACCGCCTCGGCGATCTTGCGCGCGAACCAGGCTTCGTCGACCGCGACCGCCGGGTCGATCTCGAGGATGCGCACGGCGATGCGCGAATGGCCGTTGTAGAAACCGCGGCCGATCCATTCGCCGTCCACGCCGACCACGTCGACGAGGGAGCCCGGCTTGGGCTTGGCGGCGGGCTTTTCGACCAGTTTCTGGAAGATCCACGGATGGCTGGAGCGCCAGGCGTTCTTGAGGCGGACTACGGGCAGGGGGGTATTCATGAACGCCATTGTATCCGCCCGGATTGACGCCACCGCCGCCAGCCGCAAGAATGGGCGCAGAAGGGGAGTAGCTCCCGACGTTGTCGCCGTCAATTCGAGCCCGCAGGCTCCGGTGCAACGGCAGCCAGGACACCGGCTGCGAGCGAGACCTTCGCCGCAGTGGCGAAGGCATTCCTCTGGCAACGACCCATCGTTTCCGTCCAGGACGCCTCGCCGCCACGGCCCGAGGTTCAACCTTCACTGACGGGAATTCCCCATGCAAACGATAGGCAACGTGTGGTTGTGGAGCGGTTTCGCGATCGTGGTGATCGCGGCGCTGCTGGCGGATCTGGTGCTGATGCGCCACGGCGGTCCGCACAAGGTCACCTTCAAGGAAGCGCTGTGGTGGAGCCTGGGCTGGATCGGCCTGGCGCTGGCGTTCAACGCCGGCCTGTGGTGGTACCTGCGCGAGACCATCGACGTGGCCACCGGCAACCAGTACGCGCTGGAGTTCCTGACCGGCTACCTGGTGGAGAAGTCGCTGGCGGTCGACAACATCTTCGTGTTCCTGATGATCATGAGCTACTTCGCGGTGCCGGAGGAGCAGCGCCAGCGCGTGCTGGTGATCGGCGTGCTCGGCGCGATCGTGCTGCGCGCGGTCATGATCTTCGCCGGCTCGGTGCTGCTGACCAAGTTCCACTGGCTGCTGTACGTGTTCGGCGCGTTCCTGCTGCTGACCGGCATCAAGATGTGGTTCTCGGCGGGCAAGGAGCCGGACCTGGAGGCCAACCCGGTGCTGCGCTTCATGCGCAAGCACCTGCGCCTGACCCCGCAGTACCACGGCAACGCGCTGAGCGTGACCCAGCAGGGCAAGCGCTGGTTCACCCCGCTGTTCGCGGTGCTGATGCTGATCGCCATCACCGACGTGATCTTCGCGGTGGACAGCATCCCGGCGATCTTCGCGATCACCACCGACCCGTTCCTGGTGCTGACCTCCAACGTGTTCGCGGTGCTGGGCCTGCGCGCGATGTTCTTCCTGCTGGCGGGCATGGCCGACCGCTTCCACCTGCTGCCGTACGGGCTGGCGATCGTGCTGGTGTTCATCGGCACCAAGATGCTGATCATCGACCTGTACAAGATCCCGGTGCTGGTGTCGCTGGCGGCGGTGGCGCTGGTGATCGGCGCGACGGTGGCGCTGAGCCTGCTGCGCCCGGCCAAGCCGGCGCATTGAGGCGCGGGGCTGGCCGCACGCCGCGGATTGTCCCGCGGCCGCGGCCAGTCCCTCCCACCGGCGGCGCCTTGCCCTGGGCGGCGGGCGTCGCCATCCAGGGACCATGGACACCTCTTCCTCGCTCTCCCCGCCCCCGCCCGCCGACGATGTCCAGGCGCAGGACCGCTTCGACCGCGCCCGGATCCTGCGCGCCTTCAACGCCAGCCTCGCGCTGATCGCGGTGCTGGTGGCGGTGTTCGCCAGCCAGGGCCTGTTCGACTGGCGGCCGTGGTCGGTGGGGCCGCAGCAGGTCAGCGGCCTGCTCGGCGTGCTGACCGCGCCGCTGCTGCACGGGTCGCTGGAGCATCTGGCCGCCAACGCCGGCGCGCTGCTGATCCTGGGCACGCTGGCCGGCAGCGTGTATCCGCGGGCCACCGTGGCGGCGCTGCCGTTGCTGTGGCTGGGCTCGGGCCTGGGCGCATGGCTGCTGGGCGAACCCGGCAGCCACCATCTGGGCGCCAGCGGCGTCACCCACGGGTTGCTGTTCCTGGTGTTCGTGCTGGCGCTGCTGCGCCGCGACCGCGCCGCGATCGCCGCCAGCATGATCGCGTTCCTGTTCTACGGCGGCATGCTGGTGACGGTGCTGCCGCACGAGGCCGGCGTGTCCTGGCAGTCGCATCTGGGCGGCGCCGTGGGCGGCGCGGTCGCCGCGCTGCTGCTGCGCCACCGCGACCCGCTGCCGCCGCGCAAGCGCTACAGCTGGGAGGACGAGGACGAAGAAACGCTGGCGGCGCTGGACGACGAACTGGAACCGCCGCCGCCGGCGCAGGTGCCGGTGCTGTGGCAACCGCCGCCGGCGCCACGCGGCGTGGTGCTGCGCTTCCCGCCCCGGCAGGAGCGCGACGAGGGCTGAGGCCTCTACCGAGGACGTGACTGCCGCTGCGCGGCGCGACGGCGGCTGTCGGTATGCAGCATCTGGCCGGACTAGGCCTTGCTGGAGAATGAGTCCAGCTGTTCACAAGTGACGTGGGCTTTTTGTGGGAGCGACTTCAGTCGCGACGCATTGCCGGTAAAGCCCGTCGCGACCGAAGTCGCTCCCACAGATCGCCGCCCCTCGACCTGCGCAAGGCCGCCTGCCGCGCCGCAGCGCCGGCCGTACACTGGCCGACCCGTCGTCGCCGCCCGAGACCGCATGTCCGCGTTCCCTGCCTTCCGCTTCCGTCTCGCTGCGCCTGCCCTGCTCGCGGCCGCGCTCGCCGCCTGCAGCACGCCAGCGGCGCGCGCGCCGAGGCCCGCGCAGGAACAGGCGATGGCCGCGGCGGAGCCGGACAAGGCCATCGGCTACCTCGCCCCTGCCGCGGTCCCGGCCAGCCTGCAGCTGGTGCCGCCGCCACCGGCCGAGGGCACGCCTGGCGAGGCACTGGACCTGGCGGTCAACCGCGAAGCGCTGGCGCTGCGCGGCAGCGCGCGCTGGCGGCAGGCCGCGCGCGACGCCGACCTGAGCTTCCCCGCCGGCGCCGGCCAGTTCGCCTGCGCGCTGGGCGTGGCCATCGACGCGCAGCGCACCCCGCACCTGTACACCTTGCTGGAACGCAGCCGCATCGACGCCAGCGCCGCGACCAAGGCGGCCAAGAACCACTACCGGCGGCCGCGCCCGTTCATGCGCAACCAGCAGCCGACCTGTACCCCGGACGACGAGGACGGGCTGCGCCGCAACGGCTCCTACCCGTCCGGGCACAGCGCGATCGGCTGGGCCTGGGCGCTGATCCTCGGCGAGATCGCGCCCGACCGCGCCGATGTCCTGATCGCCCGCGGCCGCAACTACGGCGAGAGCCGGCTGGTGTGCAACGTGCACTGGCAGAGCGACGTGCTGGCCGGCCGCTTCCTGGGCGCGGCCGCGGTGGCGCGGTTGCACGCCGATCCGGCGTTCCGCGCCGACCTGGAGGCGGCGCGCGGCGAGATCGCACATGCACGCGCGCAGGGCGCCACGCCCGGCGAGGACTGCGCGGCGCAGGCGCAGACGCTGCAGGTGCGTCCCGCCAGCGCCCTGTAGCAGGCCGCCGGCAGGATCCGGCCCCTCTGCGCCATCCGCAGACGCCACCGGCACTCACCGGTAATCAGCCTGGCGGGAAGGCGCGACCAGCGTCGCGCCCCGGCACCGGTTCGGCCGCGGAGCGTGCGCGCTCCAAGCCGGGGTCTGCTTCGCAAGAGGGGTCAGGTTCGAGGCTCGGCCACGCCACGCGCACCGCCGCCACGCGCCCGCGGCCGGCACTGGCACAGACCGCATCGGCGTTTGCCTGACGCCAGCTGTACAGCGATCGCAACGGCGCCACGCGCTGTCACATTCGCGCCTTCAGATGGCCGCTTTCCCCCGCAGTGGATTTTCGCCATGGTTCGTCGTTCCTCCCGTTTCCCCGTGCTCGCCGGTCTCGGCCTGGCGCTGGCCGCCGCGATCGCCGCGCCGGCCCTGCTGCAGGCCGAGCCGCCTGCCGCGCCGGCGTCCACGCCGATGGCCGAGGCCAAGGTCAGCGGTTACCTGAGCCCGGCGCAATTGCCCGACAGCCTGCTGCTGGTGCCGCCGCCGCCGGCCAAGGGCTCGCCCGGGCGCGCGCTGGACGAGGCGGTGAACCAGGAAGCGCGGGCGATGCGCGGTACCCCGCGCTTCGCGCTGGCCGCGCAGGACGCGGAACTGCACTTCCCCGGCGCGGCCAACCACTTCAGCTGCCCGCTCGGCATCGAGATCGGCGCCCAGCGCACCCCGCACCTGTACCGGCTGCTGCAGCGCGTGGCCGAAGACGCCGGCGACGCCGCCGAGAAGGCCAAGGCCTACTACCACGTGCCGCGCCCGTTCATGGACAACGGCGAACCCAGCTGCACGCCCGCCGACGAGGCCGAGCTGCGCCCGAACGGTTCCTACCCATCCGGCCACACCTCCATCGGCTGGGCCTGGGCGCAGGTGCTCAGCGAGGCCGACCCAGCGCGCACCGATGCGCTGATGGCGCGCGGCCGCAGCTATGGCGAAAGCCGCATCGTCTGCAACGTGCACTGGCAGAGCGACGTGCTGGCCAGCCGCATCGTCGGCGCGGCGACCGTGGCCAGGCTGCAGGACAACCCGCAGTTCCGCGCCGACCTGGAGGGCGCGCGCAAGGAGATCGCCGCCGCGCGCGCGCAAGGCCTGAGGCCCGCCAAGGATTGCGCTGCGGAAGCCGAGACGCTGCAGGTTCGGCCGGCGAGCGCGCTGTAGGGCGGTATCGCTGCGGTAGTGATCGGTCGCGGCTGAAGCCGCTCCTACAAAAAGCGTGCATGCCGCTTGCGCCGAGCCAGGCACGCTCTTGTGTAGGAGCGGCTTCAGCCGCGACGCTTTTCGCCGGGGGCGCCCTGCTTCGTTGCGTCGACACTGAAGCTGCTTCTACGGGAGGCATTGGGCGAACAGCGCGCACCCCTGCCTTTGGACGGCCGCGAAGCGACCGCGACGGCCGGCTGGGCACGTCGCGGATTTCCGCCAGGGACCTGCAGACATGCCCCAGCGGTATGGCCAGGCCGGCACTGGGCAGACTCGCTCCGGCCGCCGGACGATCGAGGCGCGCGCGTTCGCGTACCGCAATCCCGCCCCGCGACCTGTGTGCACCAGGACTGGAGCGGCTGGATGCCGATGCAGCAGATCGACGCACTGCGACCGGCGGCCAGCACCGACCTGCCGCCGGATCCGCTGCCACACCGCAAACGACGAGCCCGGCTAAGCCGGGCTCGTCACATGTACTGCTGCTGCAGCAACCTGCATCAATCAAACCGGTAAACGACCTCCGCAGCCACTTCGCGGCCCACCGGGTTGGCCACGCAGTAGGCGAACCCGCCGCACCACTTGTCCTGATAGTGATCGTCGAGGATGTTGTTGACGTAGAGGTTCAGGCGCAACGCGTCCGAGGCCTGGTAGCCGAGGCTGGCGTTCCAGTAGATCCTGTCCTGGTTGTAGTACTTCACCAGTTCGCTCTGCTGCCCGTAGCTGATGCTGCGCTCGCCTGCCGCGTTCGTGCGCAGATCCGTGCAGTCGGTGGCCACATCCGGACGGAAGCCGTTGGGCAGCGCGGTGCAGCCAGCGAAACGGTCGCTGCGGGTGCCCGCCGTCCAATCCACGTAGAGCACCGCGGTCCAGGGATCCAGGTTCCAGGTCGCGCTGGCGCGCCCGCGATAGCGTATCTGCCGGTCCTGGTCGCGGGTGTTTTCGAAGAGATCGCCCGGGAACTGCGCAATCTTGTAGGTCAGCTGTCGGGTGTAGTTCAGCGCGAACTCGAAATTCCCCCAGTGATCGGTCTGCAGGCTGTAACGGGACGCCACGTCGACGCCGCTCACGCTTTGCCTGGCGCGGTTGATCGGGCCGATCTCCACGCGGGTGACCACGCCGTTGGCGTCGCGCGTCACGCGGCTCAGCTGCAGGTCGCACAGCGCCTGGCTGGGCGGCGTCCGGGCCGGCTTGTCGGCGGGCTGCTGCCCCGTGATGCAGTAGGCCTCGTCCAGCAACACCTGGTCGGCACCGACGTCGTCGATGGCATCCTCGATGTTGATCCGCCAGTAGTCGGCGCTGACCGAGAAGCCTTCGAACGCGTCCCAGACGAAGCCGTAGGTGAGCGAGTCACCGGTTTCGTACAGCAGGTCCTGCGAACCCTGCCGGGCGATCAGCGGATTGTCGATGTGGTACGGATCGCCATCGCCGCCGGGGCAGTTGCTGGTCTGGCGGTTGGGATCCCTCAAGCAGGTCAGGTAGTCGACCTGGTCGGCCACGCTTTCGCTGGGATCGGCATAGACGTAGTGCATGTCCGGTGCGCGGAAGCTGGTGGCGTAGCTGCTACGCAGCAGCAAGGTGGAGAATGGGCGCCACTCCAGGCCGACGTTGTAGGTGTTGGCGGCATCGTCGGCAACGGCGTCGTAACGGTCGTAGCGACCGGCGGCCGACAGCGTCAGGCTCTTGAGCAAGGGGATCTTGAATTCCACGCCCGCCGCATAGCGCTTGCGTTCGCCGCCGCCGGTCTCGACATTGCCAAAGGGCGTTTCATACACGGGATTGAGGCCCATGGTGTTGGGGTCGGGCGTCAGCTTGTAGCCCTGCTCCGCAGCTTCCAGGACGCCTGCAAAGCCGATCGGGCCGGCCCACCCTTCGAACAGATTGCCGCTGAGTACGGCATTCGCCTGGGTGAGCCAAGTGCGCGACTTCTTGTCGCCGACCGCGCGCACGCCTTCATAGTCGCTGGTGGACACCGGATTCCAGAGCCGGTCGTAGTCGGGCGCATGGATTTCCAGGCCGCTGGCCGCATCGGTGCCCAGCGACGGCCCCAGGAAGAATTCCGCCGCCCGCCCGTTGTGGATGGTCGGGAAAAGCTCCTTGATCTCGTATTCGGCGCGGCCGGCCATCACTTCCCAGTCGAAGCGATCACTGAACACGGTGCCGCGCAGGCCGACGCTGAAATCCCAGTTCTTCTCCTTGGACTTGGTCAGCGCGTGGTCTTCGCCGCCGATCTCGCCGGGTGTGAAGTAGCGCAGCAGGCTGCGTTCCTGGCCACTGTCGCGATCGATGTAGTTCTGGCTGGCCCAGGCCGGCATGAAGGTATTGCTCTTGCCGGTCGAATCCCAGTACCCGTAGGTGGCCCAGGCTTCGACGTCGCCGAACTGCTTGGTGCCGTACAGATAGAGCGAGAGGTCCTTGCTGGAATTGCGCAGGGTCCAGTGCTGGAACACGGAACGATTGGCGCATTGCCAGCCGGTATCGGTCTGCGCGCCGTTGAAATCGTTGTACAGGACGCGGTTGTGCTCGTAGAAATCGCCGCCGAACCGATCGCAGGCGCCGGTCGGCGGCCTGAGCCGTAGATTGTTTGCCACGTCGAGCAGACGGATGCCGGCCTGGGGCGTATTCGTCGCGGCATTCTGCTGCACGCCACCGTAGGTCCAGTTGCGGCGCGGCGAATCGGACTCCTCGTCCATGAAGGGCCGTTCGTGCGACCACAACGGCTTGCGGTCGAAGTACTGCATCGTATAGGCAACGCTCCAGTCCTCGCCGTGCCGGCCACCGGACCAGGAGACGTCGCGCACGTCGCGGCCGCCCTCGGTGGTGGTGCCGTAGCGCGCGCGCAGGGTGTCGCCGTCGATGTCCTTCTTCAGGATGACGTTGACCACGCCGGCCACCGCGTCGGAGCCGTAGATCGCCGAGGCGCCGCTGGAGAGCACCTCGATGCGATCGACGATGCCGGTGGGGATGTTGTTGTAGTTGGCGAAGTTGCTCTTGCCCTGGTACGGCATCGGATAATCGGCCACGCGGTGGCCGTTGATCAGCAGCAGGCTGCGCCCGGGGCCGAGGTTGCGCAGGTTGAGCGGGCTGGCGTTGACCGAGCTCTGACCCCAGTCGTAGTCGTTCTGCACGTTGCCGGTGACCTCGGTGAGCGAGCCGAGTGCTTCGTAAACCGTGGTGAAGCCTTCCTTCATGATCTGCGCGCCGGTGATCACCGTCACCGGCGCCGGGCCTTCGACGTCCGAGCGCTTGATGCGCGAACCGGTGACCATGACCGAATCGAGCGTCCTCGCCTTTTCATTGGTCCCGGCCGCGGCGGACGGATCGGTCCGCTCCGCGGGCGGCGGCGGCGCGTCCTGCGCCTGGGCCAGCACGGTTGACGGCGAAAACAGAGCCAGTGCGAGCGCACTCGCCATGGCGTTGCGATGGAATGTTGAGTGCTGCATGTAGCCTCCCCGAACGTTGAAAATCAGGCCTAACGGTCCAACGCGATGGATGGAATCCCCCGAATTGCCGTGTTCGCTCGACATGCGAAATGTCAGCCGTGTGTCATCGATCCCCCGGTGGCGAACATACGCGAGATAAACGGCCGATAAATGTGATGTTCGTCGCCTTTTGGAACGATCTAAGACGCCTCCTCAAAAGAAGTTCTTTTTGTGCGCTGCGGCATTCGCACTGGAGCGGAGGGGGTCTTCAGTTGATCTCGCGAGCGGTCGTTGAAGGCACCCTGGCGCTGCGTTGCGATCGACCGCGGCCGACCGTATGGATGGCGCCCAGCAGGCAGAGCCCGCCGCGTTCGCAGGCAGTCACCTGGCCGGCCCGATATCCCGCCGACGGACAGCCGCGGCCCTCACGCCCCTTCCCAGCCACAGGGGCAGGCCTGGCCAGGCTCCGTGCCGTCGGGCAGCAACGCGTTCCCAGCCTTGCCGCCGCGACGCGCCTTCGCCCCCCCCGCTGCCGACAGCTCCGGTTGCCATTGCGTGCGCGTTCCAGCGGTGCGGCACGCGATTGGCGCCGTGTTCGCCGGCCGACCTTGTTCGCCGCTCCATGTCCGCAATGCGTGCCGCCAACCGGACAGCGGCACCCGCTCGCGCTCGACGTCGCGTTGCGGGAGAGCGCACCGATCCGAAGCCGTGCCGACGTCGCCGTGGCGGCCGGCGTCAGCCGCCACCATGCCTTTGGACAGATGCGGACGTCCCCGGCGCACGGGCTAGACTCGGACGGGTTTTTTGCCCATGAGGAGCTTCGCCATGACCCAGTGGTACTTCCTGACCGGCACCGAGCAGACCCGCTCCGGTCCGCTGGACGACGCCGAGGCGCACGCATTCGCACGCCGCTCTCCCACCGCGCTGGCCTGGCGCCAGGGCCAGAGCGGCTGGAAGCCGGCCAACCAGATCGACGAACTGCGCGGCGCGGGCGCGTCCGACCTGCCGCCGGACCTGCCGCCTCCGCCCGGCAGCGGCGGCCGCGCCGACGACATCGACTACCGCATCGTCGGCCACGAGATGCAGTTCGTGGAGATCGAGCTGGACCCGGGCGAGAGCGCGGTCGCCGAGGCCGGCGCGCTGATGTTCAAGGACGCCGCAGTGCAGATGGACACCGTGTTCGGCGACGGCGCCGGCCAGGGCGGCGGGCTGATGGGCAAGCTGTTCTCGGCCGGCAAGCGCCTGGTCACCGGCGAGAGCCTGTTCACCACCGTGTTCACCCACCAGGGCCAGGGCAAGGCCAAGGTCGCCTTCGCCGCGCCGTATCCGGGCACGGTGCTGGCGATGAAGCTGGACCAGCACGGCGGCCGCCTGATCTGCCAGAAGGACAGCTTCCTGGCCGGCGCACGCGGGGTCTCGCTGGGCATCCACTTCCAGCGCAAGATCATGACCGGCCTGTTCGGCGGCGAAGGCTTCATCATGCAGAAGCTGGAAGGCGACGGCTGGGTGTTCGTGCATGCCGGCGGCTGCGTGGTCGAGCGCGAGCTGGCCGCCGGCGAGCGCCTGGACGTGGACACCGGCTGCGTGGTCGCGTTCCATTCCACGGTGGACATGGACGTGCGCGCGGTCAGCGGCATCAAGAGCATGTTCTTCGGCGGCGAAGGCATGTTCCTGGCCACGCTGACCGGCCCGGGCAAGGTGTGGCTGCAGTCGCTGCCGTTCTCGCGCCTGGCCGGGCGCATGTTCGCCGCCGCGCCGCAGGGCGGCGGGCAGAACCGCGGCGAAGGCTCGGTGCTCGGCGGCCTGGGCCGCATCCTGGACGGCGACAACAACTTCTGAGGCGCCCGCCGATTGCCGCGGTCGTGGCGACGGCGCTGGCGGGACGCGCGCTGCGCCGTGCGCCCTTCGTCCGGCCCTGGGCACCAGTTCCTCCCGAAAAGCGGACCATGGCCCGGATAGGGAAGGGAAGCAGCCGGGCCTTGGCTCCTCTCCCCTCAGGAGAGGGGTCGGGGTGAGCGTAGGTCGCGAAGCGTCTCGCAGAACGTGGGCGCAAGGCGCCGCGCCGCCTGCTCCATCCATGACCACATTACGCAAGCCGCGTGGTTCCACCACGCGCAGCGGCGTGGCGTTCGCCAGCCCGGGCGCGACGCGCCGGGGCTGGCGGCTCCATGACCTCCGGTCGTGGGCGGTGCAGGCGGTTCCCGGTATGCTCGCGCCGGCTTCGCCCTCCTTCTTCCACGACACAGCTTCCATGACCGCCTTCCGTTCCCCGCGCCTGCTCCTGTCCCTGTCCCTGTTCGGCCTGCTCGCGGGCTGCGGCGGCGACCCCAAGCCGGCACCGCCGGCGCCGGTGGTCGCGGGACCGGCACCGGCCGCCGCGGCGAAGCCGCTGCGCATCGGCATCGCCCTGGGCGGCGGCGCGGCCAAGGGCTTTGCCCATATCGGCGTGATCAAGATGCTGCAGGCCAATGGCCTGGAACCGGTGGTGGTGTCCGGCACCAGCGCCGGCAGCGTGGTCGGCGCGCTGTACGCCAGCGGCATGGACGCGTTCCAGATGCAACAGGCGGCGGTGGCGCTGGACGAGACCAGCATCCGCGACATGCGCCTGTTCTCCGGCGGCCTGGTGCAGGGCCAGGCGCTGCAGGACTACGTCAACGCCCAGCTCAAGAGCCGCCCGATCGAGAAGCTCGGCAAGCCCTTCGCCGCGGTGGCCACGCGCCTGGAGGACGGCGAGCGCACCGTGTTCGTGCGCGGCAACGCCGGCCAGGCGGTGCGCGCCTCCAGCAGCATCCCCGGCGTGTTCGAACCGGTCACCATCGGCAAGTTCCACTACGTCGACGGCGGCGTGGTCAGCCCGGTACCGGTGGACGCGGCGCGCCAGCTCGGCGCCGACTTCGTGGTCGCGGTGGACATCTCCAGCAAGGCCAGCGGCAAGAACCCGGCCGGCATGCTCGGCATCGTCAACCAGTCGATCGCGATCATGGGCCAGCGCCTGGGCCAGCAGGAACTGGCGCGCGCGGACATCGTGATCCGGCCCAAGGTCAATGACATCGGCGCCGCCGATTTCGCCCAGCGCAACGCCGCGATCCTGGAAGGCGAAAAGGCCGCGCTGGCGGCGATGCCGCAGATCAAGGCCAAGCTGGCGCAGCTGCAGCAACAGCGCGCGGCGGCCGCCGCGGCTGCGGCCAAGGCCGCGCAACCGGCACCGCCACCGTGCGAACCGCGCTCGCGCCTGGGCCGCCTGATCGGCCGCGACGATCCGTGCAAGAAGCAGGATTGAGTTGGCCCCTCTCCCTCGAGAGAGAGGTTGGGGTGAGGGTACAGCGCGACGCGTCTCGTGGAGTTCGAAATCACGAAGGCGCAATGGACAGGCATCCATGCCCATCCGCTGCCGCGCCGATCCTCAATAACGCCAGCGCAAGGTGAAGCTGACGAAACGCGGCTCCCCGTAGTTCTGGTAGTCCAGGTTCGCCCAGTACTTCTTGTCCAGCGCGTTGCGCACGGCCAGCGTCGCGGTCCACTGCGCGCTGAGTTGGTAGTTCGCATTGAAGTGCAGCAGCGTGTAGGCGTCCTGCACCACGGTGACCGGGACGGTGGCGCCACTGCCGTCGCCGACCGGGCGCGGGATGTTGTAGCCGCGCACAGCGCTCTGCCAGCTGAGCCCGCCGCCGATGCTCAAGCGCTGCCAGGCGCCCGGCAGGCGCCACTGGGTGGACAGCTGCAGGTAGTCTTCCGGCAGGTTGGCGTAGATCGCGTCGGTCGGCGCGCGGGTGACCTTGGCGTGGGTGTAGCCGGCGTTGAGCGTCCAGCCCGGGCGCAGTTCGCCGTTGAACTCCACTTCCCAGCCGCGGCTCTTGGTGCCGTCGATGCCGATGTAGGCCGAGCTGCCGTCGGGCAGCGACGCTTCGGGCTGGCTCATGTCGCGCACCGCGTAGTTGTCCTGGCGGGCCTCGAACAGCGCGGCGCTGAGCAGCGCGCGGCCGCCGGACAGCGCGGCCTTGATGCCGGCTTCCATGTTGGAGCCTTCCACCGGCGCCAGCAGGTTGTTGTCCTTGTCCTTGTAGTTCTGCGGATTGAAGATCTCGGTATAGCTGGCGTAGGCGGAGATGTCCGGGGTGATGGCGTAGACCAGGGCGACGTAGGGCGTCACTTCGTCGCTGACCTCGTAGCGGCCGCTGGTGCCGGTGTAGGCGCCGCTGGCGTCGTAGCTGCGCGTGCGCGTTTCCCAGGAGCTCAGGCGCGCGCCGGCGATCAGCGACAGCGGCTCGGCCAGGCGCAAGCGCGTGGACGCATACACGCCGCGCTGGGTGGTGCGCACCACGCGCGAGGCGCCGGTGCGCGCGTAGGTGATTTCGGAAATGTCGCCGTCCCAGTCGCGGACATCTGGGATGTAGTAGCAGCGCTCGCGTCCGCACGTGGACCAATCGGTGGGATAGCGCAGCGCCAGGGTGGAAGTGGTCGACTGCAGGTCCTGCCAGCTGCCGCCGACGACCAGGTCGTGGTCGCGGCCGAACAGCGGGAAGGTGCCGGACAGGTACACGTCCACGCCGTCGCGCGTGTCGGCGGTCTCGCCGGCGGCCGCGCGCAGGTAGATCCCGCTGCCGTCGCGCAGGTCCGGATAGCCGCTGCCGTACACGCGCAGGTTGCGCACCTCGCCCTCGGTGCGGGCAAGGTTGACCTTCAGCAGCCAGTCCTCGCCGAAGCGCTGCTCCAGGTTGGCGAAGCTGGTGTGCGTGTCGCGCTTCCAGTACGCCCATTTCGGCGCCAGGTTGGTCGAGCTGGGCAGGTCGGCGAAGGAGCCGTCGGCGGCGAAGTACGGCACCGTGCCCCAGGTCGAGCCGACCGGCTCGTTGTCCTGGCGCTGGTAGCCGACGGTCACCGTGGTGGACTCGGTCAGGTCGCCTTCCAGCACCGCCATGCCCGACATCTTCTGCTCGCGGTAGTGGTCGTAGTAGTAGTCGCGGTCCTGCCAGGCGGCGACGAAACGGCTGCGGAAGCGGCCGTCGTCGCTGAGCGGCGCGGTCACGTCGGCCTGGGTGCGGCGGAACTCCCAGCTGCCGGCCGTGGCCGCGAACGAGGCGTCGAACGCCTTGCCGGGGCGCTTGCGCAGCATGTTGACCGTGGCCGAGGGAATGCCGGCGCCGCTGAGCAGGCCGTTAGCGCCGCGGATCACCTCGACCCGGTCGTAGAAGACCATGTCGTATTCCTGGTTGGTCGAACCGCTGTAGGTCGGCAGGCCGTCGACCTGGAAATCGGTGATCTGGAAACCGCGCGCGAAATACAGCGGGCGCTGCGTGTCGTAGAAGGAGACGTTGACGCCGGTGACGTTGCGCATCACGTCGTTGACGCTGAACAGCGATTCCTCCTCCAGCCGCTGCAGCCCGAGCACGCTGACCGATTGCGGCGTCTCCTGCAGGGTCAGCGGCAGGCGCGTGGTCGTCGACGGCTGCGCGCGCGTGGGACTGCCGCTGACCTCCACCTTGTCCAGCGTGGTGGGCTGGCTGGCGTCGGCCTCGGCGGCGCGCAGCGGCGCGGCGGCGGACAGGACGGACAGCAGGGCGAGGTGCAGCAGGTGGCGCGGAACGGAGCGGGTCATGGAATCGGCGTCGTCGTTGAGCGGCGGCGCCAGCGTTGGCGCGCCGCCGGGAGAGGGGAGGAAACGGACGGGCGCAGACGGGCTCCACGGCACGGATATCCGGCATGGCTGGCCCGGGGTCGGGGCTGGCGGGATCGAGCGGAGGCGCTGGGCCGTTGCGGCCGTCGCGAGACGCAAATGTAAATCGTTAGCAACAACTTAACAAGCGCTGGCCCCGTTCGGCACGCGCGCTACCGCCCCGGCAGCCGCTCAGCCGCGCGGCAGCGGCAGGCCGGCGAAGTCCTTGACCGTGCGCAGCACGAAGCTGGAATTGACGTCGGCCACGCCGGCGGCGTTGAGCAGCTTGTCCAGCAGGAACGCGGAGAAATGCGCCAGGTCGCGCACGTAGACGTGCAGCAGGTAGTCCATGTCGCCGGTCAGCGCATGGCAGGCGACCACCTCGTCCCAGCCCTGCACGCTGTCGGCGAAATGGGCGATGCCGCTTTGCCCGTGCTTTTCCAGCTGCACGCGCACGAACGCCTGCAGTCCCAGGCCGATCGCGCCGGGCACCAGCCGCGCCGCGTAGCCGGCCACGATCCCGTCGGCCTCCAGCCGCTGCACCCGGCGCAGGCAGGCCGACGGCGACAGGTTCACCTGCGCGGCCAGCTCGGCATTGCTGGCCCGGCCCTGCCGCTGCAGCAGGGCCAGCAGGCGCAGGTCGGTGCGGTCGAACAGGGCCGGATCGGTCATTTATTGCTCTGCAACATGGAATCGTTGCAACAATCTTGCGCGCAGCGGCCGCAATCGCGCAACTTCGCAAGCCCATTGCGCGGCTTGGCGCCTACCATCACAGCTACCCTCCCGGAGCCGACCGCCATGGATACCGCACGCCGCGTCGAACACCAGCAGACCGACAAGGGCTACGTGCCGGTCTACACCACCGCCGTGGTCGCGCAGCCCTGGGACAGCTACAGCGCCGACGACCACGCCACCTGGGGCACGCTGTACCAGCGCCAGCGCGAACTGTTGGTCGGCCGCGCCTGCGACGAATTCCTGCAGGCGCAGGACGCGATGGGCATGAGCCCGCAGGCGATCCCGCGCTTCGACCAGCTCAACGAGGTGCTGGCCGCGGCCACCGGCTGGACCCTGGTCGGGGTCGAAGGCCTGCTGCCGGAACTGGATTTCTTCGACCACCTGGCCAACCGCCGCTTCCCGGTGACCTGGTGGATCCGCCGCCCCGAGCAGATCGACTACATCGCCGAGCCGGACCTGTTCCACGACCTGTTCGGCCACGTGCCGTTGCTGATGAACCCGGTGTTCGCCGACTACATGGAAGCCTACGGGCGCGGCGGAGTGAAGGCGCACGGCATCGGCCCGGACGCGCTGCAGAACCTCACCCGGCTGTACTGGTACACGGTGGAGTTCGGCCTGATCGATACGCCCGATGGCCTGCGCATCTATGGCGCCGGCATCGTCTCGTCGAAGGGCGAATCGCTGCATTCGCTGGAATCGGCCGCGCCCAACCGCATCGGCTTCGACCTGGCGCGGATCATGCGCACCCGCTACCGCATCGACACCTTCCAGAAGACCTACTTCGTCATCGACAGCTTCGAACAGCTGATGCAGGCGACCGCACCGGACTTCACTCCGCTCTACGCGCAGCTGCGCGACCAGGCGCACATCGCCGCCGGCGACGTGCAGGCCGAGGACCGCGTGTTCCAGCGCGGCAGCGGCGAGGGCTGGGCCAGCGACGGAGACGTTTGAGTCCGCACGTTCGCTGCAGTGCGCGCGTCTTTAGCGCGGACCGAGCCGATCCGGCGGCGGCGCCCGACGGGGCGCTGACGCTGTCGCGCAGGGCGAGCCTCGCGTGCATCCACGGCACGCCCGTGGTCGACAACGATCGGCGCCCGCTCATCACTTCCCGTCGAAGGCAGCCGCGTCCGGATCCAGCCAGCGCCGACGACCCGGCCGCCGCATGCTCCGTGTCCCCAACGACACAGGAGCACCCCATGACGGAACTCAAGAACAAGGTGGCGATCGTGACCGGCGCCAGTTCGGGCATCGGCCGCGCGGCGGCGCTGCTGTTCGCGCAGCGCGGCGCGGCGGTCGTGCTGAGCGCAAGGCGCGGGGAGCTGTTGCAACGGCTCGCCGAGGAGATCGACGCATCCGGTGGCCGCGCGCTCGCGTTGCCCGGCGACGTGCGCGAGGAAGACCATGCGCGTGCGCTGGTGGAAGCGGCGCAGGAACATTTCGGCGGCCTGGATATCGCCTTCAACAATGCCGGCACGCTGGGCGAGATGGGGCCGACGCCCGGGGTGTCCGCCGCCGGCTGGCGCGATGCGTTGGCCACCAACCTCGACAGCGCCTTCTTCGGCGCCAAACACCAGCTGCCGGCCATGCGCGCACGCGGCGGCGGCTCGCTGATCTTCACCTCGACCTTCGTCGGCCATACCGTCGGCTTCGCCGGCACCGCGGCGTATGCGGCGAGCAAGTCCGGCCTGATCGGCCTGACCCAGACGCTGGCCAGCGAGTTCGGCGCCTACGCCATCCGCGTCAACGCGCTGTTGCCGGGCGGCACCGACACGCCGCTGGCGCACACGATGCAGACCACGCCGGAGGCCATGGCGCAGGCGGCGCAGCTGCACGCGCTCAAGCGCCTGGCCATGCCCGAGGAAGTGGCCCGCGCCGCGCTGTTCCTGGCCTCGGATGCGGCCTCGTTCGTCACCGGCGCGGCGATGCTGGTGGATGGCGGCGTGTCGATCCATCGCGGGTGAACGCATGCTGCGGCAGGCGGCAGCATGCAGGCGCGGTGCTCAGCGAATGACGGTTGGGCTGGACGATCAATGGATGCATTCGCGGCGAAGCGCGCGTTGGTGCAGGAGCAGTCCCTGGTGCGCCGCCTCATGCAACGCGACGACTTCGGCAGGGCGCCGCGCCACGCCTGTCAATTGGCGCCAGCGGGCTTTGCGGCCGGATACGCCAACATCACCACCAGGTCGTCCTCGCCCACCTGCTGCAGCGCATGCGTGCTGCCCGCGCGCGTCAGCAGCGCATGGCCGGGGCCGACCTCGTACTGCTTGCCGTCCAGCGCGTACAGGCCGCGGCCGCTGACGATGTAGTAGATCTCGTCCTTGTGGTGCAGGTGCAGGCCGATGCCGGCGCCCTTGTGCAGCACGCGCTTGCGCAGCACGAAGGCCAGGCCGGGGGCATCGGCGAAGAACGGATGGGCGGTGGTTTCGCCGGGGCCGCCGTGCGGGCCGGGTTGCGTGCGGGCGAGGTCGCGTTCGTGCACGACCAGCGATGGCGACGGCGCCGCCGCTGCAGCGGGCGAGGGCGGCGCTGCCGGCGTGTCCGCCGCCGGCATGCCGCAGTCGATGTCGCGGCGCAATTGCGCCTTCAGCGTCGGCTGCAGCGCCGCCCAGTCGCGCACCACCAGGCACGCCACCGCGGCCGCGCCGGCGTGGCTGAAATGGGTGCCGTCGGCCTTGCCCTGTTCCGGCACGAACAGGAAATACGGCCTGGCCGCCTGTTCGCCCAGCGCGCGGATCCAGGCGCTGCTGCTGGCGTTGAGATCGATCAGCGCCACCTGCTGCTCGGCGGCCAGGCGCTGCATCGCCTGGGTGTAGCGTCCGTGCGTGTCGAGCAGCGAGCCGAAGTCGTAGAGCAGGCGCGCGGCCGGGGTGAGCAGGATCGGCGTGGCGCCCTTGTCACGGGCCAGCGCCACGTAGCGCGCCAGGTAGTGCGGATAGGCCTGCTGCGGGTCGTCGTAGCGGCTGGGATCTTCGACCTTGGCGTCGTTGTGGCCGAACTGGATCAGCAGCACGTCGCCGCGGCGCAGGTCCTTGGCGATCGCGTCGAGGCGGCCTTCGGCGATGAAGCTGCGCGCGCTGCGCCCGCCCTTGGCGTGGTTGCGCACCTGCCAGGCGGCCGGATCCAGATAACTCTGCAAGGCCTGGCCCCAGCCGGCCTGCGGCGCGCGCTCGGGGCCGTATTCGGCCGCGGTGGAATCGCCGGCGATGAACACGCGCTGCGGTTCGGCGCAGGCGGCAGCGGCGTGGAGCAACAGCAATGCGGAAAAGAGCAGGCGCATGAGGGACTCCGCTGCGCTGTGTCTGCGCTTGGCACTCTGCGCCTGTCGGCGAGAGGCACGCCGAGCCGACAGGGAAGCGTGGTGCCGGTTGGTCGATCGTGTTCGGCCCTCGCCCCAGCCCCTCTCCCGCGGGAGAGGGGCTCGAGCGCGGTGCGTCGTGCGGTCAGGCCGCTGCGGCTTCCGGCCTGCCCAGCACGCCGGCGACGAAGGCGCGGATCTCCGCGTCCTGCGCGTGGTCGAAGAAGCACTGCTGGAAGCGCGCGCCGCCGACCGCCTGCTTGACCAGTTCCGGATCGATCGCGCGCAGGCCGTCGAGGTAGGGCTTGGCGGTGGCCTGCTTGACCTGGGCCAGGATGCCGGCGTTGGCTTGCTGCGATTCGCGGCGCTCGGCCGGGTAGCCCATGCCGCGCTCGCCGCTGAAGGCCTTCTCGAAGATGTAGCGCACGTTGATCTCCGCGCCCCAACCGTAGCCCTTGGCGAAGGCCAGCGCCAGCGCATTGCCGTTGTTGACCTGGGCGAACAGGTAGGCGTCGGTCGGCTCGATGCAGTAGCCGCAGAACACGCCCGGGTAGGCATTGAGCGACATCATCGCGCCCTGGCCGGTGCCGCAGCCGGCGACCACGAAGTCCACGGCCTTGGAGTTCAGCAGCAGGCTGGCGACGATGCCCAGGTGGATGTAGGTCAGGCGATGGTCGTTGTCGCCGTCCATGCCGACGTTGAACACGCTGTGGCCCTGTGCGCCGGCCACGTCGTTGAGCTGCTGCAGGATCACCGGGTTCTTGGCGGCCTGACTGAACTCATTCATCAGTGCGATTTTCATGGGTGTCTCCGATTGCGGGGGAAAGCGGTGCGTGTGATCGACGCGGTCTGCGTGCGCTGCCGACCCTCATCCGCCCTGCGGGCACCTTCTCCCGCAGAGGGAAGAAGCGAGGGCTGGGGCGCTGCGCGGGCTGGGCTCAGCGCGCCAGCCAGCCGCCGTCGACCGGGATGATGGTGCCGTTGACGTAGTCCGAGGCGCTGCTGGCCAGGAACACCGCGGTGCCGCCCAGGTCTTCCGGCACGCCCCAGCGCCCGGCCGGGATACGCTCCAGGATCGACTGGTTGCGCGCCGCGTCGGCGCGCAGCTGCGCGGTGTTGTCGGTGGCCATGTAGCCGGGCGCGATGGCGTTGACGTTGACGCCCTTGGCGCCCCACTCGTTGGCCAGCAGCCGGGTGATGCCGGCGATGCCGGACTTGCTGGCGGTGTAGGACGGCACGCGGATGCCGCCCTGGAAGGACAGCATCGAGGCGATGTTGATGATCTTGCCGCGGCCCTGGGCGATGAAGTGGCGGCCGGCGGCCTGCGCCATGAAGAACGCGGACTTGATGTTGACGTTCATCACGTCGTCCCAGTCCTGCTCGCTGAAGTCCACCGCGTCGGCCCGGCGGATCAGCCCGGCATTGTTGACCAGGATGTCCAGGCCGCCGAGGCCGGCCAGGGTCTCGTCGAGCACGCGCTGCACCGGCTCGATGCTGACCAGGTTGGCCTCGATGGCGACGAAGCGGCGGCCCAACGCCTTGACCTTCGCTTCGGTCTCGGTCGGCGCCTGGATGCCGGCGGCGGCGATGTCGGCGCCGGCCTGCGCCAAGGCCAGGGCGATGCCTTGGCCGAGACCGGTGTTGGCGCCGGTGACCAGTGCGACCTTGCCTTCGAGACTGAACGGGTTCGTCATTGCGGGTGCTCCCTAGGGGTGATGCGGATGCGGTGGAAAGCGGCGGCGCGCTACTTGAGCTGGCAGATGTCCAGCACGTGCATGTCGGTGTAGTCCAGGTTCTCGCCGCCCATCGCCCAGATGAAGGCGTAGTTGCTGGTGCCGGCGCCCATGTGGATCGACCATGGCGGCGAGACCACTGCCTCGTCGTTCTGGATCACGATGTGGCGCTGCGCGTCGGGTTCGCCCATGAAGTGGTAGACGCGGTCGTTGGCGCCGAGGTCGAAATAGAAATAGACCTCGCTGCGGCGATCGTGCAGGTGCGGCGGCATGGTGTTCCAGACACTGCCGGGCTTGAGCACGGTCAGGCCCAGCAGCAGCTGCGAGGACTGGCAGGTGGCCGGCACGATGTACTGGTAGATGGTGCGCTCGTTGCTGGTCTCCAGCGCGCCGCGGTCCAGCGCCACCGCGTCCTTGATCGACAGCTGCTTGGTCTGGAAGCGCGCGTGGGCCGGGGTCGAGGCCAGGTAGAACCTGGCCGGGTTGGCCGCATCGTCGGACGCGAACGTCACTTCCTCGCTGCCCATCGCCACGTACAGGCCGTCCTTCGGGCCGAGCGCGTAGGCGGTGCCGTCCACGGTGACCGTGCCGCTGCCGGCGCCGACGTTGATCACGCCCAGCTCGCGGCGCTCCAGGAACGCATGCCCGGCGGCGGAAGCCGGCTCGGTCTGCTTCGGCAAGGCCACCGTCCTGCCCACCGGCGCCGCGCCGCCGAGCACGAAGCGCTCGTAGTGGGTGTACTTCAGCGTGACCGCGTCGTCGGCGAACAGGCCATCGAGCAGGTACAGCTCGCGCAGCTGGTCGTTGCTGGCGCCCTTGATGGCGTCGGGATGGGTGGCGTAGTGGGTCTTGCAGTACAGGGACATGGGGATCTCCGGGGGCAAGCAGGGGCTGGCGACGGCTCGCAGGGAGGCATTCTAGCCGCCCTGGTAAACCGGTGTCATTGCGCAGTGCACGAAAGGCAGGGATTCGGGATTCGGGATTCGGGATTCGGGATTCGGGATTCGGGATTCGGGATTCGGGATTCGGGATTCGGGATTCGGGATTCGGGATTCGGGATTCGGGATTCGGGATTCGGGATTCGGGATTCGGGATTCGGGATTCGGGATTCGGGCCAGCGGCCAGCGGCCAGCGGCCAGCGGCCAGCGGCCAGCGGCCAGCGGCGGAGAGTCTGGACGAGCAATCGGCGCCAGCACGCTTGCTGGCGCTGCAGGCATGGCGATGTATCGGGCAGCCGATCTCTTGGCGACAGCGCATCCCGTCTGGAGAAAAGCCCCCTTTGGCAAGGCGCGGGGATTCGGCAGGCTCGGCGCCTGCCCGCGCGGCGGACAGTGCCGCGCTAGTCTTCCGGGGGCTGGCAGGAGTCGCGCACGATCAGGTGCGGGCGCACGCTGGCGATCGCCAGGGCCGGGGTGCCTTCGGGCTGGATCAGCATGGCCGCGGCGGTGCGGCCGGTGTCGCGGGTATGGCGGCGGACCGAGGTCAGCGACGGCCACAGGCGCGAGGCCAGCGGGCTGTCGTCGTAGCCGATGATCGACAGCTGGCGCGGAATGTTGATGCCGGCGCGCAGCGCGACCTTGTACACGCCGGCCGCCATCTCGTCGTTGCCGGTGAAGATCGCGCTGGGGCGCTGCTTGCCCAGCAGCAGTTTCTCGGCCGCGGCCACGCCCGATTCGAAGGTGTAGCCGGCCTCGACGATGCGCTCCGGCGGCAGTTCGATGCCGCGCCGGGTCAGCGCGTCGATGAAGCCGGCGGTGCGCTCGTGCGCGGAGCGGTAGGCGCTGGGGCCGGTGATCAGTGCGATCTCGCGGTGGCCCAGCGACAGCAGGTAGTCGGCGGCCTCGGCGGCGCCGTCGCGGTCGTGGGTGACCACCATCTGCGAGGTGGCGTCCAGCGGCAGCGAGGCGATGCGGGTGTAGCGCACGCCGATGCCGGCGAGCATGTCCGCCAGCGCCTGGTCCTCGGAGGCGCGCGGCACCAGGATCACGCCGTGCAGCTTCTGCTGCTGCACGAAGCGGCGCACGCCCTCGATGTAGCCGGGGCTGCGGCTGTCGCACGGATGCACCACCAGTTCGAAGCTGGAGCCGCGCAGCGCGTCCAGCGCACCGTACTGCATGTCCACGATGTACTGCGCGGTCGGGTTGTCGTAGACCATGCCGATCAGGAACGAACGCCGGAACGCCAGCCCGCGCGCCAGCGGGTCCGGCGCGTAGCCGACCTCGCGCATCAGCGCCTCGACCTTCTCGCGCGTGTCCTTGCGCACCAGCGGCGAGTTGTTGATGATCCGCGACACCGTCTTCTTCGACACCCCCGACAGGCGCGCGATGTCGTTGATCGTCGCCGCCTTGCCGTGGACGGAGGCGTGCACATCGGCGGAAATGGGTTTGCTCGGCGCCATGGACGGAAAACCGGACGGAAGAGGGCGGATTCTACCGGTAGTCATGTTCACTCCAGCGCGCGGTAGCGGAATCGGCGGAAATGCACCTTTCCATTTCCGGCCGCATACAGCGCCGGCTTCAGCGCCAGGAACTTGCCGGCGACGTTGTGGTGGTAGCCGGACACTTCCATCTGCACCGGATACTTGGTCCAGGTCCTGCCGTCGCGGCTGCTGTGGACGGTGACGATGTGGCGGTCGTTGCGGACCCGCAGCCACAGCCGCCCGCCCTTGGCGCTGGGCGCCAGCTGCGCCGGGCGCTCCTCGCCGTAGCGGTGCATGACGAAGGCCTCGCCGTTGCTGCCCACCCCCACGTACAGGCGCTCGCTGTAGAACAGCAGCGCGCCGCCCTGCGCGCCGGGCTCGATCTCCATCTCCACGTCGAACTGGTAGGCCTGGTCGGGGGCGATCACGGTCAGCGGCGAGCTGTCGCGCGGGGCGCGGCCCTTGCCCTGCACGCTCAGCGTGCCGTCGCCGAAACTCAGCCGCCGCGCCTCGTCGCGGCCGGGGTTGAAGAACGCCCACTGCGGGCCGAGCCGGCCGCCGCGGAAATCGTCCGACAGCGCCAGGCCGTGCGGCAGCGCCTGCCCGCTGGGCTTCTTCAGCGGCGTGCCGAGGTCGCCGCCCTTGGCCACGAACCAGCCGTCGGCGGTCCATTCGATCGGCTCCAGCAGCGCCTGCCGGCCCAGCGTCCAGTAGCCGTTCTCGTAGCCGTGGTAGAGCATCCACCAGCGCCCGTCGGTGCCCTCGACCAGGGTCGCGTGGCCGCGCGACCACCACGGTTCGGACGCGCTCCTGGTGCGGGTGATCGGGTTGTTCGGCGCGTTGCGCCACGGCCCGTGGATCGAGCGCGAGCGGGCGGTGATGACCATGTGCCCGGTCGGCGGGCCGGCGGTGCCGCCGACCGCGGTGGTCATGTAGTACCAGCCGTTGCGGCGGGTGATCTTCGGCCCCTCCTGGGCATAGGCTTCCACGTCCCAGCTCTCCGGGTACTTCCAGCCGTCGTACACGTGCCTGGGCGTGCCGACCACCTTGAGCCCGTCGTCGGACAGCTGCACGTAGTCGCCGCCGCTCAGGAACAGGTAGCGCTTGCCGTCCTCGCCGACCGCGTGGCCGGGGTCGATGTACTTGCCCAGGCCGATGTCGACCGGCGCGCTCCACGGCCCCTTGATGTCGTCGGCCCAGACCACGAAGTTGCTGCGCTCGCCCTGCTCGCCGCGCCGCGCCGGGAAATAGATGTAGTAGCGACTGCCGTGCTTGACCAGGTCCGGCGCCCAGATCGCACCGACGTTCTCGGTGATGGCGTGGCCCAGCGGCTGCCAGTTGACCAGATCGCGCGAATGCCAGATCGGCAGGCCGGGATAGGCGTCGAACGAGGACAGGGTGAGGTAGTAGTCCTCGCCGTCCTTGAGCACCGACGGATCGGGGTGGTCGCCGGCCAGCACCGGGTTGAGGAAGGTGCCGTCGCCCTGGTCGGCGATGCGCTGGCCTTCGATGCCGCGTTTCCAGTCGGCGGCGGGCGCCAGCGCGCTGGCGGCGAGCAGGCCGGCCAGCAACAGCCAGCGCGCGCGGGACGAGGTCGTAGGCGAGGTCATGCTTTGCACTCCTGGTTCGCGCGCCGCAGCGGGCGCGTGCAAGGGCGCGGCCGGCGCCGACCGCGGCCGCGCCCGCGATGGATCAGGCGCGCAACGCGCGCGGCAGCCACAGCGACAGTTCCGGGAAGAACGCCACGATCAGCAGCACGCACAGCGCCGCCAGCCAGAACGGCCAGATCGTGCGCATGCTCTGGGCGATGGTGATCTGCCCGATCGAGGTGCCGATGAACAGCACCGAGCCGATCGGCGGGGTGATCAGGCCGATGCCGCCGGCCAGCACCATCACCAGCCCGAAATGGATCGGGTCGATGCCGTAGGCCTTCACCACCGGCAGGAAGATCGGCGTGCAGATCAGGATCTTCGGCGCCAGGTCCATGAACATGCCCAGCAGCAGCAGCATCACCACGATCATCAGCAGCACGGTGTTCTTGCTGTCGGCGATGGACTGCAGGAACTTCACCGCCGCCGCCGGCACCTGCAGGTAGGCCAGCAGCCAGCCGAACACCGCCGCGGTGGCGATCACGAACAGGATCACGCCGGTGGTGCGCGAGGCGTGCGTGACCGCGGCGAAGAACTCGCTCCAGCGCAGCTGCCGGTACAGTAGCGCGGTGACGATCAGCGCGTACACCACCGCGATCGCCGCGCTCTCCACCGCGGTGAAGATACCGGCGCGGATGCCGACGAAGATCAGCGCGACCAGGCCCAGCCCGGGCAGCGCGCCGACCAGGCGCAGCGCCACCGCGCGCCAGCCCGGGAACGGCTCGGTGCCGTAGCCGCGCGAGCGCGCCACCGCGTAGCCGGTGACCATCATCGCCGCGGTCATCAGCAGCGCCGGGAAGATGCCGGCGGCGAACAGGTCGGCGATCGACAGCCCGCCGCCGGCCGCGGCCGAGAACAGGATCAGGTTGTGCGAGGGCGGCACCAGCAGCGCCACCAGCGCCGCGGTCATGCTCACGTTGACCGCGTAGTCGCGGTCGTAGCCGCGCTTGATCATCTGCGGGATCATCGTGCCGCCGACCGCCGACACGTCGGCGATGGCCGAGCCGGACACGCCGCCGAAGAACAGCGAGGACAGCACGCTGACCTGGCCCAGGCCGCCGCGCATGCGCCCCACCAGCGAGGAGGCCAGCGCGATCAGGCGTTCGGAGATGCCGCCGCGCAGCATCAGCTCGCCGGCGAAGATGAACAACGGAATGGCGATCAGCGACGCCGAGCCGCTGCCGGCGGAGATCTGCTGCACCAGCACGATGGCCGGCAGGTCCAGGTACAGGATCGTCGCCAGCGCCGCGGCGCCCAGCGCATAGGCCACCGGCACGCCGATCAGCAGCAGCAGCACGAACAGCCCGAGCAGGATTGCAATGGCCATGGATCAGTTCACTCCTTCGGCGGTGGCAGGGCGCAGCACCTGCCAGGCCTGGTGCAGCGCGAACACGCTCATCAGCGCGCCGCCGATCGCCAGCGGCAGGTAGTTGATGCTCTGCGGCAGCGCGGCGCCGGCCATCTTGATGTCCAGCCCGTCCAGCAGCAGCACGCCGCCCCACCAGGCGATGACCACGCCGATGGCGACGATCATCAGCGGGCGGATCAGGTCGATCGCCCGGCGCACGTGGGCGTGCATCTTCTCGGCCAGCAGGAAGAAGCCGAAATGGCGCCGGGTGTGCACGCCGGCCGCCGCGGCCATGCTCATCGCGGTGCTCAGCAGCAGCAGCGTCACCGGCTCGGTCCAGCTCGGCGAATCGTTGAGCACGTAGCGGGTGAACACCTGCCAGCCCTGCACCACCACCAGCCCGAGCAGGGCGGCGGCGGCGATGCCGATGGCGAGGTTGGAGATCCGGTCCAGCAGCCGCTGCAGCGGCGCCACCGGCAGGGCAGTGTCGTGGTCGGTCATCGGCAGGGCCTCAGGCGAAATCGCGGATGCGGCGGTACACGGCTTCGATCTCCGGCTGCCGGCGGTACTCGGCCAGCAGCGGCGCGGCGGCCTTGCGGAAGGCGGGCATGTCCACTTCGTTGAGCGCCACGCCGTAGTCGGTCACTTCCTGGCGCGCCTGCGCCTCGGATGCGTCCCACAGCGTGCGCATCACCGCCACCGATTGCCGCGCGGTCTCCAGCACCAGCGCGCGGTCGCCGGGCGACAGCGCCTGGAAGCTGCGCTGCGACATCACCAGCACGTCCGGCGCGTAGGAATGCTCGCTCTGCGACCAGTAGCGCGCGGCCTCGAAATGGCGGCTGGACTGGAAGCTGCGCATGTTGTTCTCGGCGCCGTCGATCATGTGCGTCTCCATCGCCGAGAAGGTCTCGCCCAGCGACATCGGCGTGGGATTGGCGCCGAGCATGCGCATCAGCTTGAGGAAGATGTCCGACGAGGCCACGCGCAGCTTCAGCCCGTGCAGGTCTTCGGGCCGCTGCAGCGGATGCTTGGTGTTGTAGAAGCAGCGCGCGCCGCAGTCGTAGATGGCCAGGCCGACCAGGCCGCGCCGTTCGAAGCTGGCCAGGATGCTGTCGCCGACATGGCCGTCGATCGCGCGGCGCAGGTGCGCCACCGAATCGAACACGTACGGCAGGCACAGCGCCTGGGTCAGCGGGAAGGCGTTGTTGAGCGCGCCGGAATAGACCCGGGTGATGTCGATGGCGCCGAAGCGGGCCATGTCGATCGCTTCGGCTTCGCGGCCGAGCTGGCCGGAGTGGTACTGGCGCAGCTTCAGCCGCCCGCCGGTCTGCCGCTCCAGGGTCTGCCCGAACCAGCGCACCGCCTCCACGGTGGGGTAGTCGGCCACGTGCACGTCGGTGGCGGTCAGCAGCTGGCCGCCGCCGCCAACCTGGGCCAGCGTGCCCAGCGGGGCGGCCGCGGCCGCGGCCAGTCCCGCGCCAAGGAAACCTCTACGAGTGATCATGCTGCGCCCTCCCGCGCGTCGTCGGCGTGCCGCGGCTCAGGCCGCGACGGCCCTGCAATGAAGTTCGCCATAGCCGTCGAAGCGGATCGTCGCGTGCTGGCCGACGGCGATGTCGTGGATGCCGGTGGCGTTGCCCGTGGCGATCAGCTCGCCGCGCCTGAGCGGCCGGCCGCGGCGCGCCGAGCGCGCCAGCGCGAACGCGAACGCCGCGCGCAGCCCGCCCGGCAACAGGGTGGCACCGCCGCTGCCCACGCGCTGGCCCTCGATCAAGGTTTCCGCCAGCAGTGCGGCCTCGTCCAGCGTGGTCCAGTCGGCGACCTGCGGCCCCAGGACCAGGCCGTTGTTGTTGCCGAAGTCGGAGATCACCACGCGCGGCCCCAGCTGGTTGATCGTGGCCAGCGGGCTGCTGGCCACTTCCACGCCGATGAACAGCGTGGACGGCACCTGCGCGGCCTGCTCCGGGGTCCAGTGCAGCTGGTCGGCGGGCACGTCGGCGTCCAGGCGCATCACGTATTCGGCCTCGACCGCGCCGAAGCCGCCGGCGAAGATCGGGATGTCCGTTGTTCCACCGGTGGCATTCCAGAGGTTGCGGGCGAAGATCGGGCCGAGCAGGCGCTCGTCGCCGGAGTGGTCGCGGCGCTCGACGCCGATGTAGCCGACCTTCCAGCCGACCACCCGGTCCGGCCACTGCGCGATCGCCAGGTCCTGCACGCGGTAGGCGGTTTCCAGGTCGTCGGGGATGGTGCCGGGGAACCCGGGCAGCGCACGGCCCTGCTGGCGGGCCTGGACGAAGCAGGCCGCGATGTCGGCCAGCGCGGACGGTGGCGTATCCGAAGGGCCGGAATGAGTGCTCAAGGGCATCTCCGCAAGAAAGTTGGGGGATTGGAAATTGCTGCGCCGCTCATCGACAACGCGTTGCGCAGTTGTATATGGTAAACCGGTGTCATTGGCAATGTGCGGTGCGGCAAAAAGCCGGGATTGGGGATTTGGGAGTGGCGATTCGGTGGCGGCGGCGGTTGTGGCGGCTTGCGGATCGCATCGCGGCTTGCGCAGTGCCATGGGAGCGGATTAGCTGCACATCCTTGAACCTGGGAGGGCGACGGATGCGGAAGACGACGACAACGGTGTGGGCTGGCGTGGCGGATGCGCAAACTGCCGGCGGCGGCATCGGCGGCAGCCGCGACGGCCGGCAGGATCGGGCCGCGCGGGCGATCCTGCGGCATGCGGTCGGCGCGCTGGCGTGGTGCCGGCGACGGCGTGGCGCCTTGGGTGTGCTGCTGGCGCTGGCGCTCGGCTGCCCCGCGCTCGCGGCCGAGCGTCCCGGCAGCGAGACCGCCGCCGAACGCGCCTCGCGGTTGCCGCTATGGCCTGGCCCGGCACCGGGCTCCGCACCCGGCCCGGAACAGGCGCGCATCGTCGAACGCAGCGACGACCCGGCGCTGCCCGACCGCATCATCAGCGGCCGCTACCAGCCCTACCTGGTGGTGTACCGGCCGAAAACGCCGAACGGCAGTGCGCTGCTGGTCGCGCCCGGCGGCGGCTACGCGCGCATCGTGCTGGACAAGGAAGGCACGGCGCTGCTGCCGATCTTCGCCGAACAGGCGGGCATCACCCTGTTCGTGCTGCGCTATCGCCTGCCCGACGCGGAGGCGGCGGGCGCCGACGCGGCCGCGCAGCGCGACCAGCCGCTGGCCGACGCGCAGCGTGCGCTGCGCCTGATCCGCGCCCGCGCCGCCGACTACGGCGTGGACCCGCAGCGGGTCGGCGCGATCGGCTTCTCCGCCGGCGGGCACGTCGCCGCCAGCCTCGGCACCCGCTACGACGAGCGGGTCTATCCGCCGGGCGATGCGATCGACCGGCTCAGCGCGCGGCCGGACTTCCTGCTGCTGCTGTACCCGGTCATCGACATGGGCAGCGGCACCGCGGCGCACACCGGCTCGCGCCTGCGGCTGCTCGGCAAGCACCCCGATGCCGCCACGATGGCCGCCTATTCGCTGCAGAACCGCGTGGGAGCGGCGATGCCGCCGACCTTCCTGGTGCATGCGCAGGACGACCGCGTGGTGCCGGTGGAGAACAGCCTGCTGTTCTACCAGGCGCTGCGCCAGGCCGGGGTGCCGGCGGAACTGCACCTGTTCGCGCACGGCGGCCATGGCTTCGGTACCCGCGGGATCGCCGGCAAGCCGCTGGCGGCGTGGCCGGCGCTGGCGCTGGAATGGATGCGCAGCGTGCAAGGCGATGCCGGCGCGCGGGCGCCGATTCCGCCCAACGCGCCGACGCGATGACAGGCACCGCCGCGATGCCATGCAACAGCCCGCCATGACCCAGCGCCCGAACACCGCCCGCATCAGGCCGCCCCGCGCGGCGCTCGCCGCAGGCGGGCCGCGCGGCACCTGCCCGACCCTTTCCGCTGCCGGCCCGGGCCTTCGCCCGCCTCCGGCGGCGCTTGCCCACGGACTCCGCCACGCATGACCACACCCGCCGCCATCCCGCCTGCCGACCTTGCCGCGGCATCCGCCGCACCCGACGACCATGGCCGCCGCCGCTTCCTGCACGGCAGCGCGCTCGGCGCACTGGCATTGAGCGGCGCCTTGCCTGGCGGCAGCGCCGGCGCCGCGCCGGCGTCCGCCGATCCGGACGCGCCACTGGCGCGCACCCGCAGCGGGCGCATCCGCGGCTACCGCGATCGGGGCGTGCAGGTGTTCAAGGGCATTCCCTACGGCGCCGACACCGCGCCGCGCCGCTTCCAGCCGGCGCTGCCGGAACAGCCCTGGCGCGGCGTGCGCGACTGCAGCGGCTACGCCGCCTCCGCGCCGCAGCTCAAGCTCGACCCGGCCAGCGAGGACTGCCTGTTCCTCAACGTATGGACGCCCGCCCTGCGCGACGGCGCGAAGCGCCCGATCCTGTTCTACATCCACGGCGGCGCCTACAACAACGGGTCCGGCAGCGACCCGCAATACGACGGCGTGCGCCTGTGCCGGCGCGGCGACGTGGTGGTGGTCAGCGTCAACCATCGCCTCAACGCCTTCGGCTATCTGTATCTGGCGCAGCTGGGCGGCGCGGAGTTCGCCGCGTCCGGCAACGTCGGCCAGCTCGACCTGGTGCAGGCGCTGCAGTGGGTGCGCGCGCATGCGGCCGAGTTCGGCGGCGATGCCGGCAACGTCACCGTGTTCGGCCAGTCCGGCGGCGGCGCCAAGATCGCCACGCTGATGGCGATGCCGGCCGCACGCGGCCTGTTCCACCGCGCCTGGACCATGAGCGGCCAGCAGGTCACCGCCGCCGGTCCGCGCGCGGCCACGCAGCGCGCGCAATTGCTGCTGCAGGCCTTGCAGCTCGATGCCACGCAACTGGCCGCGCTGCGCACGCTGCCGATGCAGCGCCTGCTCGAAGCCACCCGCACGCGCGATCCGTCGCGGGTGGAGAACACCGGCCTGTACCTGGGGCCGGTGCTGGACGCGCAGGTGCTGCACCGGCATCCGTTCTGGCCCGACGCGCCGCCGCAGTCGGCGCAGATCCCGATGGTGATCGGCAACACCCACGACGAGACCCGCGCCTTCCTCGGCAACGATCCGGCCAACTTCGCGCTGACCTGGGACACGCTGCCGGCCAGGCTGGAGCAGGAACAATACGTGGACCTGCTGCCGCAGGTGGTGATCGCCGAATACCGGCGGCTGTATCCGCACTACACGCCGAGCGAGGTGTTCTTCGCCGCCACCACCGCCGGACGCTCGTGGCGTGGCGCGATCGAGGAGGCCGAGGCGCGCGCGCGGCAGGGCGCGCCGACCTGGGCCTACCAGCTGGACTGGGGCTCGCCGCTGGACGGCGGCAAGTTCGGCGCGTTCCACAGCCTGGACATCCCGCTCGTGTTCGACAACATCCGCCAGCCCGGCGCGCGCACCGGCGGCGGCGCCGATGCGCAACGCGTGGCCGACGCGATGAGCGAAGCGCTGCTCGCCTTCGCCCGCCGCGGCGATCCCAGCCATGCCGGGTTGCCGCGCTGGGCACCGTATTCGCTGGCCCAGCGCGAGACCATGCTGTTCGACGCGGACAGCCGCCTGGCCCACGACCCGCGCGGCGGCGAACGCCGCCTCTACCAGCAGGCGCCGTTCGTGCAGCGCGGGACGTTCTGAGGCGGTCGCGCCGCGGAGCGGCCGATTCTCCGGGTCGAATGCGCCAACGCGTCCTCGAGATGGCGCCGCGATTCGTGAAACGACATTTTTGTAGGAGCGACTTCAGTCGCGACAGGCGTTACCGGTAAAGCCCGTCGCGACTGAAGTCGCTCCCACAACGTGCAATCGGGCTGAGGGAAACGCCCATCGCCCCGCCAGCGGACAGCCGCCTGGCGCACGACCCGCGCGGCGGCGAACGCCGCCTCTGCCAGCAGGCGCCGTTCGTGCAGCGCGGGACGTTCTGAGGCGGTCACGTCGCGGAGCGGCCGATCTCCGGGTCGAATGCGCCAACGCATCCTCGAGATGGCGCCGCGATTCATGAAACGACATTTTTTGTAGGAGCGACTTCAGTCGCGACAGGCGTTACCGGCAGAGCCCCGTCGCGACTGAAGTCGCTCCTACAACTTGCAATGGGCTGACGGAAAACACCCACCCGCTCTACCAGCCCGTCTCCTCGGCCAGCACCACCTGGTTGCCGCCGCCGAGGCGCGCGCGCTGCAGCAGCGCTTCGGCGCGCTCCAGCAGCGTGGCGGCGGTGTCGGTGGGCGCGGCGAGCAGCGCGCCGACGCTGACGCCGAGCCGTTCGGAGGCCATGTCGGCGTGTTCGATCGCCATCAGCTCGACCATGTCGCGCAGCGCCGGCGCCACCTGGCGCAGGTGCGCGCCGCTGGCGTCGTACAGCACCAGCGCGAAACGGTCGGCGGCGATGCGCATGGTCACGTCCATCGGCCGCAGCAGGCATTGCAGCACTTCGGCCACGTCCACCACGGCGCGGTCGGCCTCGCGCGGGCCGTAGCGCTGCACGAAGGCGGCGTACCCGTCCACGTCGACCAGGATCAACGCCAGCCCGCGCTGCAGGCGCCGGGTCTCGGCCAGCGCCACCGCCAGGTGCTCGTCGAAGCGGCGGCGGTCGCCCAGGCCGGTGAGCGCGTCGCGCAAGGCCTCGTCGTCGCGCACCCGCCGCTGCAGGAAGCCTTCGCGCCGCGAATGCTCGCGCAGGTAGCCGCCGATCGCGCCGATCGGCACCGCGGCCCACAACAGCCATTGCAGCCGCAGGTAGGCGTCCCGCGCCGCGCCGTCCAGCAGCAGATGCGCGGCCGCGGCGCTGATCGCGCACAGCGCCAGCGCCACCGCCACGCTCTGCCACAGCGCCAGGCCCAGCGGGAAGAAGCCGGCGACGATCACCAGCGTCATCACCGCCGCGGCATAGCGCAGCTCCTGCGGCGGATAGCCGATGCTCGACAGTACCAGCCCGGTGCCGCCGACCAGCAGCAGCACCGCCGCCCGGCCCGGCCCGTGCGAGGACGCGCGATGGATCGACACCGCCACCCACAGCAGCGCCAGCAAGGTGGCCGCGCGCACCGCCACCGCGTAGCCGGCCAGGCCGGCGCCGCCCAGCCAACCGAAATGCAGCGCGTCCCATGCCAGCAGCAGCAGCGCGATCAGCACCCCCAGCGAGGCCGCCACGCGCTGCGCGAAGCCCATGGTCGAGGCGATGTGGCGGCGATAGGCCAGTTCCAGCGGCGGGGCGAAGCGCAGCGTGGCGAAGCCGTCGCGCAACTGGCTGGCATAGGCCTCGCCGGACGGAACGTCGGGCGGCCCTTCGTGGCGTTGGTGCATGCGATCCCCTGTAGACGGCAGCGTGAACAGAACGCGGTGGCGGCCGCATCACGCGGCCACGCGACGCACAGCGCTGACGCTGCCGGCTCCGACTTCCAGGGACATGAGAAATCACTGGCGCGCGATTGTCCACTTTTCACGGCCCGCGCACGCGCCACGCTCTAGGGCGCCGGCCCGATCATTCAGGCAACCCTTGCGCGGACGCCGATCGCGCGCGGCGCCGCGAGCGTGTCGTCTCAGGCCGCTACGCTCGGCCGCGCACCGTCACGCGCGCGCCTTCGGCGGCAGCGCCCACACGCTGTTGGGATCGCCGCCACGGCCGCGGCGCAAGGTGGCGCGCGCCATCTGCCAGTACGCCCAGGCCAGCACCAGCGCGCAGCCGTCGACCGCCAGCAGCAGCGCGCTGCTCCACGGCGCCACCCAGCCGCCGGCGCCGCGCAGCGCGGCCAGCGGCACCAACGCGGTGAGCACGGCGCAGGCCAGCAGCAGTTCGTAGGCGCCGCGCGCGGTGGGACGCAGCAGCGCCCAGGCCACGCCCAGGCCGAACACGGCGTAGTACACGTCGCGCTCCTGCCCCGGCGGCAACAGGCGCGCGGCCACGAACAGCGCCGACACGCCGGCCACGCAGCCCAGGCAGACGCCGACGGTGAGCCGCGCCAGCGCATGCGTGCGCCACGGCTGCGCCTGCTGGCGGCGCTTGCGCCGCGCCTCCACCCACAGCAGGTTGCCGCTGTAGAACAGGAACGCGCCGCCCAGCCCGAGCAGGAAATACAGCCAGCGCAGCGGCGCTCCGCCGAAGTTGGCGTAGTGCAGCGCCTGCAGCCCGCGCAGCGAGGCCACGCCGGGCGACATGGTCTGCGGCGTCAGCACCCGCAGCACCTTGCCGGTGGCCGCTTCCATGGCCACGCCGGCCATCGTGTTGAGCCGGCGCTGCGCTTGCCGACCGTAGATTTCCACGCGCGCATTGGCATCGCCGACATCGTGGAAGGACAGGCTTTCCGGCTCCAAGCCTGGGCTGGCCGCGCGCGCCCGCGCCAGCAGGTCGGCCACCGGCAGCGGCGGCGTCTTCCTGTGCGCCGGCTGCACGTGCGGGGTCAGTTCCAAGTCCGGCTCCAGCACCTGCATCAGCTTGCCGTCGAACACCAGGTACTGGAACGGCGCCAGCAGCAGCACGCCCAGCGCCAGCACCGCGCCGGACCAGGCGTAGACCACGTGGAACGGCAGCGACAGCATGCCGACCACGTTGTGCGCGTCCTGCCACAGGCGCTTGACGTTGCGCCCCAGGCGCAGCGCGAACAGGTCCTTCAGGAACACCGGCGCGTACAGCACCACGCCGCTGACCAGGGCCAGGCCATAGAGGATGCAGGCCACGCCGAACAGGTAGGTGCCGAAGGTACGCGGCAGCCCGGCGGTGAAATGCAGGTCGTACAGGAAATCGACGAAGCCGCTGCGCTGCGGCAACTGCAGCGGTCGCCCGTCGGCGCCGGGCTGGAACTGCACGATACCGCCGAACGGCTGCGCCGCCGGCCCGAACGCATACAGCCGCGGCTGTGCGCCATGCTCGCCCGGCAACATCAAGGTGAACGATTCGGCCAGCGCCGGATGCCGTGCCAGCACCGCGTCGGCCAGCGCCTGCGTCGCCTGCTCCGGCGCCTGCGCCGGTGGCGCGAGCGCGGCGGCCGGGCGCGGCCAGTCGTTGAGCGCATGGGTGAACACGGTGATCGCGCCGACGTAGAAGGCGATGAACAGCGCCATGCCGGCGAGCAGGCCCATCCAGCTGTGCGCCGACAGGAACTGGCGCAGGGTCGCCGCCTTCATGCCGCCACCTGCACCAGGCCGCCGGCCTTCAGCGCGTACAGCAGGCCGTGGCACAGCAGCGTGGCCGCGCCCAGCCACAGCCAGGCGCGCGCGCCGCTGCGGAACACGAACGCCAGCGACATCGCGCCGATCCACAGCGGGAACATCAGCAGCAGCCACGGCAGGGTGTGCACCTGCAACGCGCCCGGCCACAGCAGCACGCACAGCCCGACCACGCCCACCGCCAGCGGCAGGCCCAGCACGATCGCCGCCAACCACCTAGCCCACATCGGCGCGGCTCCCGCGCAGCTGCCGCCACGCATCCAGATACGGCAGCGCGACCGCGGCCAGCATCAGCGCGCTCAGTGCCGCGAACGTGCCGGCCCACACCCCGAGCGCGGCGATCGCCGCGGCCAGCGCCAGCACGCACAACAGCGCGCCGCCGACGCGCAGCGCGCGCGCGTGCCTGCGCCAGGCCGGGCGCAGGCGCTGGTGCGCGGTGGCCAGATAGAACGCCAGCGCCGCCAGCGGCGCGGCGAGCAGGTACAGGGCGGTGGTCGGCGCGTGCATGGCCATCGGCGCCTACCAGCGCATCTCGAAGCCGATGCCGACCACGCGCGGCGCGCCGAGGACGGCGATCGGCTGGTCCGACCAGCGGTACTGGACGTACTGCCGGTCCAGCAGGTTGTTGGCGAACAGCCAGGCGCTCCAGTCCAGCGTCTCGTAGCCGAACTTGGCGTTGACCAGCGTGCGCGCAGCCAGCACCGGCGCATCGGTGCCGATGTCGGTATGGACCTTGTCGCGGAAACTGGCGTTGAGGTTGGCGACCCAGCCGCCGGCGAAGCGCCAGTTGCCGCCCAGCGCCGCCGTCCAGCGCGGCGCGTAGGCGAACTCGCGGCCGGCGTAGTCGGTGATCTCGGCGCCGGCCACGGTCTTGAATTCGTCGAAGCGGGTGCGCGTGTAGCCTATCGACCCATACCAGTCGAATCCCTCGCCGAGCCGGTGGCTGGCCTCCAGCTCGAAGCCGTACAGGTGCGCGCGCCCGGCGTTGATGGTGTTGTAGTCGTATTCGTTGAGGCCGAAGAAGGCGAAGACCTGCTTGTCCTTCCAGTCGATGTAGTAGGCGTTGGCGTTGAGGCTCAGGCGACCGTCCAGCCACTGCGAGCGCAGCGCGGCCTCGTAGTTCCAGGTGTATTCCGGGTCGTAGGCGAAGGCCTGGCTGCGCGCGGTGTTGAAGCTGGACCCGCCGGAACGGTAGCCGCGCTGCACCACCAGGCTGGCGGCCAGGTCCGGGCTCCATTCGTAGCGCGCGCCGAACTTGGGCAGGAACGCGCTGAAGTCGCGCGCGTTGTTCGGCACCTCGCCGCTGGCCGAATCGACGATGCCGGCCACGCCGGCGTTGATCGCAGTGATCGCCCGGTACAGTGCGGTGCCCGGGCTGGCGAAGCTGGCGGCGCTCGGATAGGTGCCGACGAAAGTCGCCGTGGTGCTGGAGGCCATTTCGTAGCGCTGGCGGTCGTAGCGGAAGCCGCCGATCAGCGAGAAGCCGCCGCCGACGTGCCACTGCCCGTCGGCGAACAGCGCGCGGTTCTCCGAGGTGGTCGGCGAGGCGCTGACGTACAGCACCGGAATCACCGGCAGCGCCCGCGCATACGCGGCCGAGATCGCCGCCGCGTTGGCGGCCGGGAAGCCGGCGCCGCGCAGCAGGCTGGTGATGGTGGCGACCGGGGTGTTCACGTTGAGGCGGTTGACCAGGTCGTTCTCGGTCTCGTGCCTGGCCCAGTACACGCCGAACAGGCCGTCCAGCGCCTGTCCGTCGTAGTTCAGGCGCACTTCCTGCGAGGTGGTGCGGGTGCTGGCCACGCGCGTGGCGTCGGCGATCGGCGCGGCGCTGCGGTCGCCGTCCCAGATGCTGTCGAGGTCCACCTCGTTCCACGCCGTCACCGCCGACAGCGACCAGGCGTCGTTGAAGGCGTAGTCGACGTTGAGGTTGGCGATGTCGCTGTCGGTGCGGGTGCGGTTGGGGACGTTGTCGTGGTTGATCCGGCGCTTGAAGTAGTCCGCCTCGTCGGTGGGCACGTACACGTACAGGTACGGCCCGGTGCGGTGCGCCTTGGTGTAGCCGAGCTGGACGCGCAGGCCTTCGATCGCCGCCGGGGTCCACAGCAGCTTGCCGCGGTAGATCAGCGCGCGCTGCGCATCGTCGGAGGCCTGGCGCGTGTCGTTCCACAGGTAACCGTCGAAGCTGCGCTGCTCGACCGAGGTGCGGAACGCCAGTTCGTCGGCCACCAGCGGGCCGCCGAACGCCGCCGCCAGGGTACGGTCGGACGGATCGGAGGCCAGCACCCGCACCTTGCCCTCCCAGTCCATGGTCGGCTCGGCGGTGCGCAGGATCACCGCGCCGGCCAGCGCGTTCTCGCCCTGCAGCGTGGACTGCGGGCCGCGCAGGATCTCCACCTGCTGCAGGTCCCACATGCTCAACGGCGCCGAACTGATCGCGTTCTGCGGCAGCGCCGCGCCGTCCAGGTAGATGGTGGCCAGCGGCGCATCGCCGCCGCCGTCGATGTCGCGGATGCCGCGGATGGTGAAGCCCAGATCGCCGTAGCTCTGCGATACGTTGGCGGTGCGGTTGAACACCTCGTAGAGGTTCTGCAGGTTTTCCTGCTCGATCCGTGCCTGGGTGGTCACCGCCACGCTGCTGGTGGTGTCCTGCAGCGTGCGCTCGCGCTTCTCGCCGGTGACGACGATGCGGTCCAGGGTGGTGGGATCGGCGGCGGCGACTTCGGCCGCCAGCGCGTGCGCCGGGCCGGCCAGCACCGCGGCAATGGAAACAGACAACGACAGCAAGTTGACGCGCACGCGCATCGCTCCGTGAAAAAGGCGGACGGAGGCATGGCGGCGGCTGTGCCTGGCTGCCGGACCGGCAGCGCTGGGCGCGGACTTTAACAGAGCGTGAAGACGGCGGCTACAAGGAGGTGCGATGGCCAAGCAGTTGGCGCCCGTTTCCGCAGCGCCCTGCGGCCGTTGTAGGAGCGGCTTCAGCCGCGACAGGCGCTGTCCGGATGCCTGTCGCGGCTGAAGCCGCTCCTACGCAAAACGGCGGGTGATTGCGCACCCGCCGCCATCGACGCGGTTCGCCTGATGGCGACGGCAAGCACCCTTGCGGAGCCCTTTGCGCGACTCAGCGCAACACGCTCACTGCCAATGCAGATCGACCGACACGCCGACGATGCGCGGTTCGTTGTACACCGCCGCCATGTAATTCTCGATCACGCCCTTGAGGTTCTTCTCGTTGGTGATGTTGCGCGCGAACGCCGCCACTTCCCACGCGCCGTAGTCGCCGCTGTAGCCCAGCTTCAGCCCGCCCTCGAAGTTGCCCTTGGACTTGAACTCCGCGGTGTCGTACAGCACGAAGTTGGTCTTGCCCTGCTTGTTCCAGTCGGTGGCGACGAAGAACGTGCCGCCGTCGGACACCGGGATGTCGTAGCGCGCGGCCAGGTTCACGTTGTAGGTGGGGGCGTTCGGCAGCGGATCGCCGTCGATCTGGGCGAAGGTGTTGGCGCCGACCTTGATCGTCGGATCGTTCACCGTGCACACCACCACGCCGTTCAGCGCGCACACCTGCGCATACACGCGCTTGTCCTGGATCTCGCTGTGCAGCAGGCTCAGGCCGGCGCTCAGCGACAGGTTCGGGATCGGGCGCCAGTCCAGGTCCGCTTCCAGGCCGTAGGCCTTGGCCTTGTCGGCGTTGAACAGCACGCCGTTGCCGTTGGAGTCGTTGCCGTTGAGCTGGATGTCGTCGACCGTGTAGGTGAAGCCGGTGACGTTCAGGCGCAGCCGGTTGTCGAACAGGCTGCTCTTGATGCCCGCTTCCCAGGACAGGATGGTTTCCGAATCGGCGGTGGTGAAGTCGGAATTGAACACCGCCGAGCGGCCCTGGATGGTCGGGCCGCGGAAGCCGCGCGCCACCTTGGCGTACACGCTGACGTTGTCGTCGATCGCGTACATCGCGCTGAAATCCCAGCTCGGCTGGGTGTCGGCCATGCGCACGTCGCGGCGGCCGCGGTAGGTGACCGCGCCGGCGGCGGTGTCGGCGGTCTTGAGCAGCCTGGTTTCCTTGCTGTCGCGGGTCTGGCGCACGCCCGCGGTCAGGGTCAGCGCGTCGGTGGCCCTGTAGGTCAGCTGGCCGAAGCCGGCCCAGGAGGTGTTGCTGTTGCGCAGGCGCACCCAGTTGTTCGGGTTGCGCGCGGCGGTCTGCAGGAAATAGGCGCGCTGGTAGAAGTCGGTGGTGTCCTTGCCGTCGAAGTAGAACGCGCCGGCCTGCCACTGCAGCGCCGCGTCGCCCTCGCTGGCCAGGCGCAGCTCCTGGGTGTACTGGTCCAGGTCGCGGATCTGGCCCATCGACTGGCCGAAGCCGTTGGCCACGCCGTTGACCGGATAGTTCGCCGCCGCGCCGCCGTCGGTATCGCCGCGGCTATAGCCGGAGGTGGTCTCGTAGGCGCTGATCGAGGTCAGCGACACGCCGCCGAAGTCGTACACCGCCTTGACCGAACCGCCGTGGGTCTTGTACGCCTGCGGATTGTCGTGCGCCTCGTCGTAGGCGACCTGGTCGCGCGGCACGTCGACCTTGTCCGAGCCCTTGGTGATCGCGTTGCGCAGGAACAGCGTGGAGGTGCCGTCGTAGTCGCGGGTGTGCGCCGAGGCCAGCAGCGAGAAGTTCTCGCTCGGCTTGAGCAGCAGCTGCAGGCGCGCGTTGCGGTCGTTGTAGCCGCCCATCGCGTCCTTCTTCGGGGTGACCGTGCCGTCGGCGCTGGGGCCGCTGTAGGTGTTGTCCACCCAGTCGTCGCGGTGCTGGTACAGCGCCGACACGCGGAACGACAGCACGTCGTTGACCGGCCCGCCGAAGCCGCCGTCGAGCGAGGTGGTGCCGTAGCTGCCGTAGCTGGCGCTGACCCGGCCGCTGTAGTCCTCGCTGGGCTTGATGCTGTCGAACTTGACGATGCCGGCAGTGGTGTTGCGGCCGAACAGCGAGCCCTGCGGGCCGCGCAGCACTTCCACCTGGTCCAGGTCGTAGACCGGGTTGGACTTCAGCACCACGTGCTCCAGCACCACGTCGTCCTGGATGATCGACACCGGCTGCGAGGCGCCGAGATAGAAGTCGATGTTGCCCAGGCCGCGGATGTAGAAGCGCGGGAAGATGCGCCCGGTGGTGGTTTCTGCGTAGAAGCTGGGCACGCGGCCGGACAGCGCCAGCAGCGTGTCGTCGCCGCCGGCGGTGTAGTTGCGCATCGCATCGCCCTGCACCACGCCCACCGAGACCGGCACTTCCTGCAGGTTCTGCTCGCGGTGCTCGGCGGTGACGGTGATGGTGTCCAGCGAGGTCGCCGCATCGCCCGGGGTCGTGCTGCGCGCGGCCTGCGGCGCGGTACCGGCCAGCGACGGCGCCGCATCCTGCGCCATGGCCGCCGCGGCGATCGACGCCAGCAGCAGGCCGGCGCAGGCCTGCGCCAGGCGGTGGCGGACCGGAGCGCCGGACAGGCGCGGCGAACGCGCGGCCGGACGGCACGCGGAGAGCTGGGGATGCAACATGGCGGTGTTCCTTTGGGCGCTGGATGACGATTCCGTTCGGCTTGCGCAGCAGCCCGCGACGGCGCGCCATGATATGGCGTAGCGCGGCACGATATGTCATGTGTGTTGCATCCCGGTTTCAGGGCAACCGGGTTGGCAGACCATCGCGGCGACGCGCTGACGCCCGCCGCAGCCCGCTTCTCCGCGCGCATGCCCATGGGCCACGCATCACCGTCGCGACCTGACGATGACACAGCGGCGACAGCCGTTTCACCGCTGCCGGCCGATGCTCGGGTCGTGCGCGATCGCGCCGCTTCGATGGAGACACCGCATGCGCACCACCCTGCTGGTTCCACTGCTGCTCGTCCTCGGCGCGTGTTCGCGCGATGCCACCGGCCCGGCCACGCATCCGCCCGGCACCGCCGAAACCGCCAAGACCAACGCGCTCGAAGCCGGCGCCAAGGCGCTGCAGAACGACGGCCCGGTGGCCAAGCTCGACATCCACCTGGTCGGCTTCCACCCGATGAAGGACCACCCGCACCAGCAGATGGAAGCGCACCACTTCTGCCGCCAGGTCAACCAGGACTTCGCGCAGTGCGCCCTGTTCGACGGCGACAGCGCGCAGGCCAACCTGACCGGCGTCGAATACATCATCTCCGAGACCCTGTACCAACGCCTGCTGCCCGAAGAACGCGGCTACTGGCATCCGCACAACGGCGAAATCCTGTCCGGGCAACTGTCCGCGCCCGGCTTGCCGCTGGCGGCGGAGAAGGAACTGATGCGGACCAAGATGAACAGCTACGGCAAGACCTGGCATACCTGGCATACCCGCGACGGCGCCGATCCCGGCGACGCGATGCCCAAGGGCGATGCGATGCTGGCCTGGTCGTTCAACCGCGACGGCGAACTGCAGCCGGCGCTGCAGGCGCGCCGCGACCAGGCCGCCACGCACAGCGCCGCCGAACTGCGCGCCGACCGCAAGGACCTGACCGCACTGGCCAAGCCACAGGACGGCGTGGACCTGCTGCGACCGGCCTTCCCCGACGCCACGCCGATTCCCGGGGTGGTGGATGCGCGGGCGCCGACGCAGGAGTGAGGTTCGGTTGTGGGCGCTCGCCTCATCCAGGGCGAGCGCCGATGGCGAGCGGTGCTTTCGCAGACCGGGCAATGGAGCCTGGACGCCGCGACCCGCCATGGCGCGGCTATGGAGCAGTTCCTAACGAGCGAGCCGGTGAGTGCCAGCGATGGATCGCCCCGCCATCGGCCGTGCTGCGGAGATCGTCGTTCCCCTAGCGCTTCCCCACGGCAACTCAGTCGCTGTCGACGCCGACCACCGTCAGCCGCAGCGCAGGTTCCCCCTCGGCAGCCGCAGCCTCCGACAACGCGCCGGTGACCCGCACGATCTGCCCGGCTCCCTCCTCGCCCAGGTGCGCCGCCTGATCCGCGGTCAACGCCAGGCGCAGGCGACGCACGTCGTCGTGGCCGGCCATCCGCCCATCGGCCGACGCCGCCACGCAGAGCGCCTTCGGCAGCACGAGGACTTGGTTGCCATCTTCGACCGCCGCCGCGCCGCCGGCCGACGCAGCCCCCGCGCGCCGCTCCAGCTTGCCCGACAGCGTGACCTGGATCGGGCCATAGGGCAGGCAATGCTTCTGCGCCTGCGCCAACGGCGCCGCACCGAGCGACAGGCAAGCGAGCAGGAACACGGTGCGCAAGGACATCGGGTGTATCCGTGGACGGCAGAGGCGGGCAAGGATACGGGAGTTGCGTGACCGTTGCGCGTTGCCAGCGCGCGCCGGCTTCAGGCGCCAGCGCGACCCGACATGCCGATGGATGGCCGCGATGCCCGCCTGCATCTGCTTGCGGGCAGCCAGGTTCGCGGAGCGCACACGGCAGGATCGGGCCTCGATGAGCGCCGATTCAAAACTCTCCACGGAACACGGCGGGCTTGAATGCCCTTTCGGCCTAGCGCGTGGTCGCGCCCGCGCCCGCCACCGCGATTCCGAACAGGCGCGTGACGGGGCCCGTCAGGAGGACGCCAAGGATCGAGCATGGCGTTCCCCAGAACAGGACCGCGACATAGACCATCGACGCCCCGCCGCCGGTGTAGGGGCGCACGCAATCGGTGTAGTAGGCCAGCCCCAGCCATGGCGCGAGCAGAAGGCAACCACCGATGGCCCGCAACGGATTGGCCGTCGCCAGCGCGATGATCGCCGGCAACAGGGGAATGAACAGGAACATCCCCAGCGCAAGCAGGAAGTCGCGCACGCCGTGGTGGTAGCAGGCGAAGCTGTTGAATGCCTGCAAGGCCACGATACCGAGGATGGCGACGAGGCCATAAGTCACTGCGCGACCGCGATTGATCTGCATGGACGTTGCGCCTGATGCTGGCCGATCCGCACAAGGGAATCGGCCTGGGTGAAGGTTGGACAGCATCCCTTACGGTAATCCAACTGGTGCGGCCCCCTGGCCACGATCATGTCATGACTCGGCCCAACCGAGGTATGCCGGCTCACCGGCGATCACTTCCCCTGTTTGGCCGCGGGTGCGAGCCGCGCCTTGCGCAGTATCCGCTCCGACCGCATGACATGCAGGATAAACACCTGATGCCCATCGAAGCGGTAGAAGACGCGACAAGGTGGCTCGACGATCTGGCGATAACGCGAGCGCCCCAATTCCGGCGGGCGGCTACCGCTCTCCGGGTGGTCCGCCAACTGCCCGACATGCGCGAACACACGCTTGACGAACTCGGACGCGGCAAGCGGGCTCTCCAGTGCGATGTAGTCGGCGATCGCATCCAGGTCGCCAAGTGCCGGTTCCGACCAGACTATTTCAGCCATCTGGCCAGGCGTTTCTTCGCTTGGGCATGGCTTGCCACGCGCCCTTCGGCGATCGCCTGTTCGCCCCGGGCAATGCCTTCGAGTACCGCCATGCGCTGCTGCATGAGCTGGTAGCTCTCCACATCCACCAGATAGGCACTGGGCAGACCGTGCTGGGTGATCAGGATGGGCTGCTTGTCCCGCTCGATATCCGCGAGGAGCTCGGTGGCCTGGCGTTTGAGGGTCGTGACGAGTTCAGTACGCATGAAGTGACACTACAGTATCACTTTGCGCCGCACAAGCAGGCGGCGCAGGGCCTGCCGCCGAGGCGATATCGGATACGGCACCGGGATAACGCACCATCGAACACGATGGTCCGCGGCGCTCGATGCGCCTTCCCGCGATAGCGTCGGTCTTGGGGGGAAGCAGGCGCTCGATCGTGGATCTTGTCGCCTGGCGCCCGTCAGCCGCCGGGCGGCGCGTCTTCGAAGCGGAGCCTGGCGCCATCGATCAGCGGCTTGTAGGGTTCGGCGAGCGAAAACTTCACGTCCGCCCAGAACGTCACTTCCCTGGCCTGCGTCGGCATCTTGGCGAAGGGCGCCTGTACGCCGAACAGGAACGTCGAGGGATCGCCGCGAGGACGAAGCGCTGGAGTTCCTTGAGTTGACGCACGCGATTCGAGCCTTAGCCCCTTCACCCATGTCAGCGCGACGATTACGAGGCCTGGAGCCGCGCCAAGCAAGGCGTAGATTGTTGCATTTGCCATTTACTTTCTCTCACACGCCTTGGGTGAAACGGGGGATGGTTGATTCTAATGACTACAAAGCATAGAGAAAAAAATTGCTCTGACTCCATTTTCGCAGCGCAATGGTTGTGGACACACGCTTCCGCGAAGCGGTCCGGAGTTACGGTGCTGCTCCAAGTGCCTTCGCACGCATCACTTCATTACCGTTTGCCATTGATCATCGCGGATCAACCCAATCGTTCTGTCCGCAAAGGACCAGACCCCTTCGCTGCTGCTTCGAAGCACTGTGAATTGGAGGTCTGCTTCCTCTATATCCAATGCAATCAATGTCTGTCCGGCAACTTTGTCCACACCGGCCGAATGTGCTGCATATATTACATCGCCATATGCCGCAACCCCCCAATAGCTTCTTCTCGTGTCAATCGGCTGAACAACCGACCATTGATCTGCAGCGCCGATCAGTACAACTCCATTCTTGCCAGCAATGGCATAGCGATCGTTGTTCAGCCGACAGATACTGGTCAGACTTGCGTTGGTTGGTAGATCAAGGACAGCCCAGTTTGTACCGTCGAAATGCGCAGCCCAACCATCGGAAGTTACAGCGACAATGTCGTTGCGACTGCTTCCGGCGATATCCTCGATTGTCACATCCTGACAGCCAACGCTTAGCTTCGGCAACGTTTCGAATCCATCGCCGAGCAAGTGATAGATCTGGCCGACAGATCCTCCGCAGATCACATCATCACCCAGAATACGAATTCTCCGCAGCGGTCCGATGTTACAGACGGCAGCGTTTGCGTAGGCCTTTCGCGAGGCTTTGAGCTCCTCTCCTGTTGTTGGAGATTTCCAGTCGAAACGCACGACTGAACCGTTCTCTCCCAAGACGTAAGCAGAGCCGTCAGTAGTGGCATCAACCGAGAGAATAGCTTCTGCAGACAATCCGAACTCAAGCCAGACACCCTGCTTTCTAACGCCCACTCTGTTTTTTGGGTTGTCAAAATCGTCGCCAATGGTACAGGCAGCGATGACGATACCCGCGGCCGGACTGACGCCCTCCTGAATAAAGGCCCCTTCAATAAACTCCGCATCTGATGTTCCATTCATCTTCATTAGATTCCGTGCTTGTTAATCGTCCAATACCATGGCGGCTGTTGCGCTCTGGGCAGCGGATCGTTGGGTTTCACCTTCAATTCCATCTTCTGGCGACCATTCTCCAACTGCTTTTGCAGGCACTCCTCGCTACATCACTTTGGCTCCACGCATAGCTACCGCCTTCACAGAGACATGGGGCCTTGCCCGATTCATGATTCGTAGCTGCGTCGGCGGAACCCCGGTTGACATGCGACGAAGCCTTCGATGGAAGCGGCTGGTGGCCTGTCATCTGCGTGCCATCCGGGCCGTTGCAACAACGGTACGGGGTCTTAGGCCTGGAATGAACCCGTTGCCGGATGGTGCCCCGGTCGCTGCGCAACGGCATCGCTTGTCAAACTGTCAGGTCGCGCGGGCACGCACCTGCACGACGTTGCCTTCCGGATCGTGCCCATCCAGGTGAAGCTGATCGCGCCAACGCCACGCCAACGCGATCGGCTTGAAGGCGCCGCCCGACGCCTCCGCGGCGGACCGGGCATGTTCCAGGCTCTCCACCAGGAAGGAACCCTTGAGCGGCGCCTCGGTCCTGACATGAAGGGCCGCGGACTCGGGAGCGCGTGCCCTGTCGCCGGCCATGCGGACCACCGCGATCTCGTAATGGGGGTTTCCCAGCACCACGAATGCGTCGCCCTGGTCCACAAGCGCGAGCGAGAGCGTGTTCCTGTAGAAGCCGGCGACCCGTTCGATGTTCCTGGCGTAGATCACGGTGAGGGCGTGGATGGGCTGGGAGGTGCTCATGGACCTGGCTCCGGTTCGAATGCGTGATTCGGCGACCCAAGGCCGCGCCCCGTGATCGCTCGCATCCTCGACGACAGCGACCGGCCCGGAGAGTGTACCGGCGCGGCGGCGGCGGCACCGAATCGCTTCGGCTGCCACCATGATAGTTCACCGCCTTTGGCCCACAATACCGAACCACCCATGGAGTGATCGAGATGCACAGAGCCTGGCTGCTTGGCCTGCTGGCGGTATCGTCGTTGGCGCATGCCGCGCCGGGCGACGAGGATGCGGCCACCTGCCGCAATGGCCTGTTCGCCAACAGTCCGGCCGGGTTCGCGCTCGCCAAGGTCGCGGTGCCGCGGTTGTACCTGCTCGACGACAGCGACGGTTGCCCGGGCAGGGGCGAGGTCGCCTGCCGGCGGCGCGCCTATGTGGTCAAGGGCGATGTGGTGGTCCTGGCGCAGCGGCGCGGCGGATTCGCCTGCGCGTTCTACCCCAACAAGGTAGGTGGCAGCGCCGGCTGGGTCGCGCAGGAAAGCGTGCAGCCGTTGCCGAGCGCAGCCGCACCCACCCCGCAGGCCTGGAACGGCCGCTGGCACGATGGCGACAACCAGCTGCAGCTGACCGCCAATGGCGACGGCAGCGTCACCGTCAACGGCGATGCCTATTGGCCCAGCGCCAATCCGGATCCGGAGCAGAGGCCCGGCGGCCCGAACATCGGCGCCGTCACCGCGCGGCTATCCGGAAGGCAACCGGGTCGAGGTCAGCGAGGACGAGTGCAAGGTCCGCCTGCACCTGCTCGGCGACCTGCTGGTGGTTGCGGACAACCAGGAGTGCGGCGGCGCCAACGTCACCTTCAACGGCGTCTATCGGCGCGCGGCGGCAGCGCGGCGTTGAGGCCTGATAGTGGACGCGGCTTTTCGCAGTGTCGGCAGAGCCTACTACAGGGCGACCACGCGCCGCGGTGGATGCTCGCTGAGTCCTATGGCGCATCGCGCTCAAGGAGCGCCACAGTGGTGACGCAGATCGAGCCGGACCATTTCGACAGGTGTCCTTTGGAGACCGCCGAGAAGCTTCCTGTGACGCCGACGTGCTGCCCATTGCCGTCCGAAAAGGGAGAGATGCCGTTTATCCAGATGCCCTCAGCGGGCGTCCGGGCAAATTGATCTCTACCGGGAGACGCGTAGAGGGCGGAATGCTCGAAACCGTGGTTGTAGTAACCGGTGACCGAGACGCTATGGCCCTCGTAGGTCCGGGCGTTCGCCACCAGCTCTTCGAGGCGAACACTCTGGGTGGGACCGATGCCCTGGGGGCAATCGGATCCTGACAACCGGATCGCGCGGTCTTGGTCCTGCCCGTCTTTGTCTTGTGCAGGCCCGGCGCCATGGCAACCCGACGCGATCGCGACGAAGCACATCAGGGAGATTGGCTTCATGCGATCGAGGGCGATACGTCCACAACGCAGGGGCTCCTGCAGGCGGCGCCAGTGCACTCCGAACCCATTTGCTACCTGCTTAGCGTCCTGTAGGCGAGATCAGCCAATGGTTGCAGTGCATGCAGAAATCCACAGGCATGGGAACCACGCGTAACGTTGAACCGTTGGGGACCTCTCCACACTTCGGGCACCTCCGGCAACTGTGAACGAACAGCGATGTGCTCAGGATGGCGATTCCCAGTACCGGGAGCGCGAAAGGCAGGTACCTACCTACGTGGATACCCGGAAGTACCAATGGAAATGCAACTGCTAGCACCAAGATAGCGAGCAGTGATCTCGCGATCTGCCATCGACGCTTGTGCGCAGGGGCTGATGCTGCCCATGCCGCCAAGATCTCACTATCAATTACCGGTCTTGTAACCATAGAAGGCCTGATAGCTATTGGACCACCCAACGCCGCGTAGAACGATCCTCGCCGAGTCGTTGACTGCCGTCAATCGGCCCATGGGGATCCGCCTGGTGGCGCCGCGCAGCTGCTTTTGCTTCAAAGCCCCACGCTTTGCGCGACGAGGTCCGCGAACACCCACACATTGCCCTTGCCATACGTCTCGGGCGCTTCGGTTCCACCACCATCGGGTACGGTTTCGGCGCTTCCGGCCGCCGTTCAGTAGCACTTCGCCGTTCCGTCCAGGAAGAACTGCACGTCATGCGCCTGGCACCAGGCCTCCAGCTCGGCCTTGAACACCGGCCACAGCGCTTGCGCCCACGCCGGCGCGCTCTGCGCCCAGGCGTGCTCGGTGGGCGCGTACACGGTCGGCACGCCCATCGGGAAGTCCAGCACGAACGCGCCACCCGCCCCAGTGCAGACCAGCTCTTCCTTCCAGCGCGGTTGGAATTGGAAGGTGCTCATGGGCGATTGATTGGACCGATCCTCGACCAGTGACTGTGGGCCATCAAGGATAGACGCAGAAAAGCGGGGTCAGGGTAACTTCCTCTCAAGTGAACCTGACCGCGCTCTTGCCGTCCTATACTCGCAGGCCCGCAGACCATGAACGGAAGGGCCTGGATCATGACCGATCGCACGCGCCGAGATCTCATCGTTGCCGCCACCGCGTTGGCGGCCGGCGTGGTGGCCACCGGCTCCCACGCAGCCACGTCCACGCCCCCCAACAAGGCAGCGTTCCCGCCGGTCGTGCACCACGTGTTCTTCTGGCTGAAGAATCCGGATTCCAAGGAGGATCTTGCCAAACTGCTGGCCGGTTTGCGAACGTTGGCCGGCATCGACACCGTGCGCGGCATCCACATCGGCGTGCCGGCGGATACCGAACAGCGCGGCGTCGTCGATGGCAGCTACAGCGCCTCGGAAATCCTGTTCTTCGACGATGTCGCCGGACAGAACGCCTATCAGGTCCATCCCATTCACAAGCAGTTCGTCGCCGATTGCGAGCACCTGTGGCAGCGCGTGGTCGTGTATGACGTCAAGGCCGTCGCGCCGTAGCGCGTTTGCAACTAAAAGGACGAAGTGTCCAAATAGACCTCGCCTCACCGCCGGAGTAAGGAATCTGAGCCAAAGTGCACTTTCTAGGATGACCGGTACAGAGAAAATTTCGCTCTGACCCCAATTTTCTCTCTCAACTAGATCGGCAACCTGCTCTTGCGAGCCTTGCTGTAGGTTGATCCGCCTTGCCGCTTCTTGGCTCGAAACCATTGCGCTTTTCGCGTAAGACTCAGTTTCGATGCTGTCCGCCTTCACGCCCTGCGTTTGCGCTACCACGGCAAAAGGGAAATCAATAGTGCAGCCAATAGCAGTTTTGAAGTTGTCCTCATCTTCAAGCTCCGCTAATAGTTACGGATTCCACGTACCGCCGGCCGCCAGAATACGCCGAATCAAGAACAGCCTGCGTGTTACTCTGATACATGTCAGCATTAGGCTGAAGGCGCATATTCCCGCCAGCACCGAGACAGCGGGCTCATGGGACGTTGCAAGCTTGTAGCAGGAATACATTAGTAGAGAGCCGAATAGCACGAGCCCGAAGACATTTTTCCAGAAGTGCCGGGGCGTGATGGTGATGCTCGTAGTTGAATTGTGCCTCACCACAAATATTCCTTATCAGCGTAACTTGTGACTTGAGAGAACCGCCGTGGGTAGACCTGGAAACGCGGTCGGGTTGGCTATTAAGTGAACCCGACCCCGTTTTCTTGAGTGACTCTGCCCCGTTCTTATGCCTTTCCGCTCGATGGGAGCATCCGCTCACTGCCAAGATGCTCTTTATGGACAGGAAACATTAGCAACAACGTACTTGTTTCGTGACTTGGTCAATATAACAATTATCGGCGCTAGATCACCACCTTCGTGGTAGCGCAGCCAGAGTTCGCCGGGACGAGCGGGAGGCTCGCCGCGAGATTCGGAGTTACCCATGGCAGTCAAAACCTGGGCCTCCGTCATGCCTTCCTTTACGTCGCGACACGCGGCAGCAAGTTTTCGATATTCGGACGGCGCACATGCGGCTAATGACACGGTGGTTAAGTAAGCCAAGAGCGAGACGGCACAGAACGTTAGGATCTTCATTGTTAGTAAATGGGGCCGAGCAGTTGGGGTCAGAGTACACTTCTATAGTGCCCCAGGCAGACATGGAAGTGCACTCTGGCCCATTTGCTCTTTATCAGGCGACTATCGGATTGAATACTACAAAATGCGGTGAGCTTTCAAAGCCAGGCTGCTTGTCGGCCAGATGTTCATGGCTGTAGCTGCTACCCATCCGTTCCATGTTATCTGCTGCAGATATGAGAAAAGCGGCGATTTTCCGCAACTCCGTTGGGCTTGCGACAAGAGTTATCTCGGCGAGCTCTTCCGGCCGAATCTTCTCAATCGGTAGTCCTTGATTGCTGTATCCGTGAATATTCATGAAAAGTACCGTAAGGGCTAACGCGATCCTCGCCGAGTCGCTGGCTGACGTCAATCAGCCCGAGGCACTGAGGTTCCTCGCCGTTACAAGCAACGTGTTCGCTCCAGCAGGCGCGACATGACGAGATCTTCGGACAGGCGGCCGTCAGGAGCTCGGTTGTCTGCATACGGGCCGCATATGTGTATGCGGCCGATGCGCGTCACCGATTCATTCCTCGGTGGCCAGGCTCACCACCAGCTCGCCGTCGCGCACGCGCACGTGCAGGGTCTGGCCGATGGCGAAGCCCAGTTCTTCCAGCCAGCGGCCGGACAGGTGCACGGCGGGCATGCGCTTGCCGTTGGCGTAGTGGCCGCAGCCGACGGTGCAGTGCTGCGGTGGGCGCGTGCGGCGCGGGGCGCGTTGCTGGCGGGCGAGATCGGCGGCGTTGGCGGCGGCGACTTGTTCGGGTGTCAGCATGGGGATAAGCGTCGGCTCCACGACACGCCATTTCGGGCAGTGCGGCGGCCGGCGCGATGCACGCTTGCGCGCGGTGGTGGGACGGGATGACGGTTGACGCATGGCGAAGCCCTCCTTGACGGCCAGAAGCCCGCCACCGACCGGCGACGGGATGTCGGGAGGTTAGAAACCGCTAAGAGACGGCGGGCGTATTTCCCCGAAGGGTGTTGTATTAGCCGCCCTCCCGACGTAGACATCGCGTCGGCTTGTACCTGAGAAACAGGCACAAAAAACCCACCAGTTTTTCGGAGGTGGGTACCGCTCTTAGAGGAGTTTCTACGCTCCTTGGGAAGAAGATTGCTACTGGTTGATTCGAATGTCAACTATGGAGGTAGTGAAATCAAAAAATTAAAAGTACGCTTGAACCTGCTATCACAGGCCTCTTCTCGCCTCAATATGCAAGTTAAGCCCCACAGCGAAGCAAATCAGCTTGGACAGGCTGTTTTTCTCAAGCCTCTGGATGTCACTCGCACCCAACACCATCATTGTCGCGGTCCAGCTTGGAATCGTAACCTGGATCACCACGGCGAACGGGAGCGGCGCCCGCGGCCCGGGCTTCGGAGCAATTGGCAAAAGAACGAGGACGCCCACCACTCGAAGCGGGAGCGACGAAGCTCTGCTGAGGGGCAGAGATGCGAGAGCCAGAAGCGCCACCACCATGGTGGCAGTGGTAATCGCCGGTCTTCCGGTTGTTATGGCAACCTTCGGCATTCAGACCGCCCGGATGTGCGAATGCCGATGCTGGGGCGAGCAAGATAATCAGGGCGGTGGAGACGAAGATCGCAGCGTGCATGTTGTATCCAACTTTAGGAATCAGGTCCAGAAGATGAATTTATTTTTTATATCCATTTATTGAAGGATCGGGGAGATTTATGTTCATCCCCGCCCCTTGCCAATCTAATTTCTCTCAACAGTCCATCAATCTGAGCTATCACCTAGTAAAATGCGCAGTATGGATCCGCCTTGAAATTTGTTAAAAAACTAATTACTTAATAGGCCTTGTTCGTTTGCGACCTGAAGAAGCCTTGGTGACAGACTTAGTTGTCTTCTTGCGCCTTTCGCGGTTCTCAGTGAGCACTAGACGAGACTTGAGTCCATTGTTAACATGGAAAGGCTTCGAGAAGTCGATCTGGATATTGGGATTGGTGCATGCATACTCCCAATTGACAGATGCTTTTTGGCCAACAATTGAGTTTTCGAACAAGAACCGCAAAATTTCCTGGGTATTTGTCTTCGTCGCCGTTGAGAAAATTGACCTAATCGATTCAAAATATTGATCAAAAGTAAATATTTCGAAACCGATATTTTGCAGCGCCTCTAGATATCCCGTGAATTGAGGGATTTGGGCAGCCCATTCATCGATGAGCTCGTCATACATTGAATTGGAAACTGCAGCCTCAGCCTTATAAAGATCGGATGATTTATATATTGACTTTGTGCTTGAATCATGAGCTTCACGAAGCTTATTTAAGTAAACGATCACGTCACGTGGTCGATAGAAGGATCTGCGCAATATATGCTTTAGTGGAGTAGCACCATGCCGGACTGTCTTGTTTTCGAAGATTGCGGCAGAGCGTAATGTATGATCTAGTTTCAACTCAGCCGGAGCTCGTCTCCGAATTCTTTCAGAGATCATCTCGTCCAAATCATCGTGTGCCCATTTTATCTCTAATGCACCATCCTGATAGATCTTATTCTTGTCATTGAACTTGAGCGTTTCGTAAATATCCCTTCTAAGAAATACAACGATACGCAGATTGTTCCGATAGTCTGGATTGTTGTTAATACTTTGGGCTGCGAGAAGAAGGTTCACAATCGCTTTTGAGTATTCTGCAATCTCTGACTCTAACCAGTTCTCATCAAGCTGGTCAATTATTATCATATAGCGGTTGCCACTGATATAGCGCTTAAGAGTTGACTCGAAATATTCGAGCAACTGAAATGCATTGCTACGCAGAGCTCGTTGCAGCTGTTCATTTTCTGCAACATCCTCAAACTCAAGCCCACCCAGTTGCCCCGATACAAGCGTTGTCTCTGCGCCCGGAAGATCTATTTTTTTAATCCGATAGATCTTTGATTTGATAATCTCAAGCAAGGTTGGATCGGGATTCCCATACAGCTTGTTCATTAGTTTTTTTGCATTTGCTAGATCTTTCGGAAGCTTTCCTTTACGTTCCGAATCAGAGATAAGTGTAGACAGCACCTTCGTTAGGACAATGTAGCGCCAACTCTTCTGATATGAAGAAATTTCCGATTCCATCGCTTCTCGATAAAGGCGATGGATTGGCCACGGATAGTCTCTAAAGCTCAGTGCAACCGACGAATATCCACCGATTGCGCTGGGCGGAGACTTTCGGAAATACTCATATACGGCCGTCTTTCCTGTCCCTTTGCGCCCGATAATCATCCATCTATTTTCGCGAACGATCCTCTCAACAGTTGGAGTCTTGAGGAAATAGTCCATAAGTTCATCGTCTGTCTCAGCGGAAACCTTAAAGTCTGGAAACCACTCTGTAATGTCTTGCACCTTTGTTCTCCGTGACCTAAACCGGAATTAAGTCGACCCGCGAAGCAGGTGCGGCTTGAATGGATTTTAGAGTTGACGTTGTTTGAGAATTTGTTCGACATCCCATCCGTTAGCTGCCTTAAGGCATTGAGAGTATAGGGTGAGCCAATACTCTGTTGAGCGTGCCGTATTGACATCCACATACTTGTTAATTTTGTCTGCAAGTTCCAGAGCAACTCGTTGTGGCGAATCGGAGACAACTTTGACTGGACCGGAAACGGAAACGCTTTGATCTACCATGAAATATCTCCCTACTTTTTGATGGACAATAAATGGATCAGAGGAAATATCCATTTCAAGTGGGTATTTTTCTCTGGCCTCTTTTTGACCGGAAAACGATCTTTGACCGCTAGCTCGACTGCGTCTAAACCTGCTATGTGATAGCTATTGCGCACGATCCTTACTTGCTCCAATGACCAAGTACCCACTCCCAATTATGTGCGGAGTAGTCCCAACGCCAATGTGCGCGGACCCACTTGGTCTTGCCGAGTGGCCGCAAAGTTTGCATATTTTGCAATCTGTCCGGCGGTTTAGGAGGTTTAGGAGGATGTATCTTTTTGATTGCCACTTATGACCCACTATTTATATAAAAACATCAATAAGCTACCTAAACGCGGCATGGCAAGGAATAATAGCATCTCCATCACCTCGCTGATTTAGGATTAGTTGCTTGGCAAATATGAAGATATAACTACTCTTATTCGCTCGGAATGGTTGTAAATGTCGTCCGACGATTCGATGCTGACGATCTCTTCTTCCTTGTTCTGATTAAACAACCCAATCTTTAGCTTTTCCAAATTATTGAAGCGTAGCCGGCAAATCGGCTTTCTGTTATTGTCATCGAGAAGGATCGCGCAATAGCTCATCGCGTCTCTCATGACGACACGCTTGGTACTGACTAGGTCCCGCACGATTGCGCGCACTATGTGGAAGCCGTCGACTTCTTCCTGAGTCGTTATCGATGGTGGCTCTGTCACGGCCGGTTGCGTCGGCGGCTCTACGGCGGTGGGTGCCGATACTTGGGCCAGATCTGGAACCGATAGGGGTTCCGGCGACATCGCACCCTTCAGTCGCTCATTGATCTTCTCGCCCACAAGTTGGTCGAAGGCACGGCGAGTAATTAACGTGAATTGGTCCCGCACCGCCGGGGTGAACCTACGTGCACCGATGAGATCGGACGACACGAGCCGGACGAAGTCTTCGGATGGCTGTGCCATCCATTCGGCTAAGCGTGTCTGAATGGCGCGCGTGTACTTCAGTTCGTTTGCCGTATTGAGTATTGCATCCAAGTCGAATGCGGTCTTCGCAAACTTCTTGAGCTCTTCGACATCGCGTTCCTTGAAGTCGAGGATGTTGAACTCGAAGAATGGCTTTTCGTCCATCTTGTTGGGCTGCTCCAGATCGGTGAAGAACCGATAGAGCAATCCATTCGTGAGCACGCCAAAGCGCGCCTCAGTTACGTGGAAGTAGCGAAAGAGCTGTCCCGCATGGTTGATGCTTAGGTCGCCGCCTGCCTTCTTGCATTCGAACAGGATGATCGGCTTACCGTCGCGCAAGATGGCGTAGTCGACCTTCTCGCCTTTCTTGGTGCCGATATCGGCCACGATTTCTGGGGTGACTTCGAGCGGATCGAAGACGTTGTATCCCAGGATCTGGATCAGAGGCATCACCATTGCGTTCTTGGTGGCCTCTTCGGTCTGAATCATCGCGCGCGTACTAACGATGCGCGCCGCAAGCAGGCGCAGCTGGTCAACAAAGTCCATGGATGTCCCTTCCCCCCCGAATTGACGACCCGTTGTAGCACGACGCAACGCGGCGCGGGGAGACAAATGTGGATTCTGTCTAGGAACCGCTTCCTGGCTAACGTTCCTCCATTATCAGAGTGGTTACCACTGATTTATTGCCTGCTTAATTAGTGCAAATCCATCGCGTTATTGCGCTTCGTTACCTCGTCCACTTCGCCATCGGTAACGATCCGCAGGCGTGCGCCTTTGCCGCCACTACCATCCGACAACGCCAACCGCACGTTCGCGATCCTCGGCTCCAAATCCCGCGGCGCCCCCAACGTAGGAAACGCCCCCCGCGCCAATTCCCGGCCACGCGCGTCTTCCAGTACCACGAATCCCGCCGGCGCATCCGCATGACCCAGGCTGTGCACGGTGACCTCGATGGCATCGGCGCTCACCCGCACATCGCCGCGCCCAATCCCCAAATCCGGCCGCTGCTCCACCGGCACCGCCGCAGGCGCGACCAGTTCGAACTCCATCACCACCGTCTTGCCGGCCGGAAATTCCACGTCCACCGCCCCGCTCTTCTCGAAGGCGAACTCGCGCGTGGCGGGCTTGCCGTCGATGCGCCCGTCGCCATCGCGATCGAGGCCCGAGCGCAGGCGCCATTGCCCGGCGGCGACGTTCCACCCGGTCATCTGCGCCCGCTGCAGCTTGCCGCCGGTGTTGTAGCCGATGACGGTGAAGCGGTCCTGGCGCGGCTTGGGCAGCAGCAGGGCCACCTGCACGGCGCCTTCGGGGTCGGCGAAGCGCCAGCTGACGGTGTGGCCGGGGTAGGTCTGGTTGCGCTTGAGCGCAACGCCGCCCAGGCGGGCGCGCTGCAGGTTCACGGTGGGCGATTCGACGCGGTCGCTCCACCAATGGCCTTCGGTGTTCATGTAGAAGCTCTGCAGTTTGTCGCGGGTCTCGGTGCGGTACAGGGCATCCAGCCAGGCGGTGTCGCCGGTGGCTTCCCAGGCGGCGTGGTGGGCGAAGTCGGGGACGGCATCCGGTTTGGCAGCTGCCTTGGCCAGGTCGGCGCCCCAGCTGTCGCGCTTGCCGAGCAGGTCCAGGAAATTCTCGTTGAGCAACGACAGGCCGGCCGGGCCGGCGTTGGCGACGCGGTAGTCGATGGGCTTGAGATAGCGCGCCTCGCCGGTCCAGCGGTACGCGGCCCAGAAGGTGTGCAGGGTATCGGCGCCGCCGCTGCCTTCGAACAGTTCGCCGCCCCGGGTCTTGCCGGTGGTCCAGTTGATCTCGTTGGGCAGCGCCCATTGGCCCTTGGCATTCGTGTACGCGTGGGCGAGATAGCCGTCGGCCAGGCCGGTGACGATGCGGCGGCTGTTGGGGTCGGCGTTGTAGCCGCCGAGCAGCATGGCCGGGTGCAGCACCGGGAACGAGTACGGTTTCTGCCACTGCCAGTTCGGCTCGCGGTAGACCTTGCGCCCGCCGAACCAGTTGCTGGCGAACAGCAGGTGGCCTTGCGGGTTGACCTGGATGATGGTGTCGAAGGCCTTCACCGTGCGCATCAGGCGTTCCACCGTCAGCGGGTCGCCCCAGTTGAGGTAGAGCATGGCGCTGTTGATGTTGATGCCTTCTTCGTAGGCATGCAGTTCGTCGGTCTCGATGGTGGACAGGCCGTCGGTGAACATGCCGTTGCGGTAGTTGGCGTCGGACAGCGCGGTCAGCGAGGCGTTGAGCTTGTCCGGGTCCACGCCCATCAGCGCCACGCCCGGCCATTGCTGGGTGAGGTCGGAATCGTCGGAGATGCCGCCGCCGAAATCGCCGTAGGCCACCTGCCGCTGGTCGATCCACCAGTTGATGTAGCGGCGCGTGGCCTTGAGGTCTTCCAGTTGCCAGAACGCCCAGGCCGGCACGCCCTTGGGCGGGGTGGACAGGTCCACCGGCAGCGCGCCCTGGTTGCCGTAGCTGATATCGTTCCAGTATTCGCGGCCGAGCGCGTTGTCCGGGTCCACGCGCAGCAGGTCGCCGATATCGGCATCCAGACGCTTGTAGAGCAGCTGGCGCTTGGAGGTGGTGTGTTCCTCGACCAGGAAGCCCCAGTTGTCCTTGACCTGGTTGAAGCGGTCGGCGATGTGTTCGGCCTTGGCTTGGGCGCGCGGCTTGAACAGCAGGCGCAGTTGCGCGCCGTCCAGCGCGCGCGCATCGAAGCCGGGCGCGGCGGAGGCGATGCTGAGCATCAGGCTGTCGTTGGTGAGGATGCGGTCGCGCAGGTCCAGCCACAGCGTGCGCGCCTGGCCGGGCTTGACCGACACCGACACGTCGAGCATGTCGCGCGCCGGCCAGATCGGGTCCTTGATGCGGAGGTTGAGCGGGATCAGGCCGTCATGGGTGGCCGGCAGGTCCAGCGCCGGCAGGTCGATGGCGATGCCGTCCAGGCCGTCGTGCATGTTCTCCCAGCCGTAGGACCAGCTGCGCATCAGCGGTTGGTCCGGCGGGGCGTCGCCGAGGCTGGAGGGGATCAGCACGTGCACGATCGGCAGCGGCGGCGCGGCGGATTTTTCGGCACTACGCTTGCGCGCCGGCGCCTTGCTCGGTAGCGCGACCACGGTGCTGCGTTCGGCCTGCGGGTAGCGGCCGGCGATGTAGCCGCGCAGCGCGGCGAGGTTGGCGTAGTCCGGCGCGATGTCGCTGCGCACGGTGTAGCTGAGCGTGGCGCTGGGGTCGGACGGCGGTGCGCCGGCGCTCACGTCGTAGGCCCAGATTTCCTGGATCGGGGTTTCCTGCGCGGTGTTGGCGAAGCGCAGGTGGCCGCCGCGGCGGCGCTCGAACTGGTCGACGCTGCGCACGGTGCCCTGGCTGCGCTGGAACAGCGGCGCGGGTGTTTCATCAGCTGCGGCGTAGCTGGCCTGGCCGTAGGCGGCGCCGCGCAGTTCGATGCGGTTGAACGGTTCGTCGGGCAACGTGAGGTCCAGCGCCTTGCCGCCTTCGACGTAGACATTCCAGTCCGGCAGCTGGAAGTAGTCGTCGCGGCCGGGCAGGCGCGAGCGGTTGTAGACGCCGGGCCAGGTGGTCTCGGCGATGCCGTCGGTGGCCTTCCACATCCACTGCTTGAGGTCCTTGGCGTCGGCGAACTCGACCTTGCGGATGCGGGTGGACGGTGCGTCCAGCGCGGGCGGGGCGGGGCCGTGGTCCCAGCCGAAACGGTGCAGCCAGGCGTTGCGTACTGCGTCGGCGCGCGGCGGTTCAGCAGTGCGCGGTTCCTGCTGGCGGGCCAGGGCCGCGGCGCCGGCGGCATCGAGCATGCGGTCGTAGATGCGGATCTCGTCGAAATCGCTGCCACGCAGGAAGTTGTAGCGGCTCTGCACCTGGTGCGGCGCCATCACCCGCCCGGCCAGGCCGAGCTGGTCCAGCGCGGCATCGAAGTCGAGCGAACCGCCGCCGGCGCAGACCTGCGCGCAATCGGCGCGCGCGGCTTCCTTGCCATCCACGTACAGGCGCACGCCACGGGTCTCGTCCCAGGCGAAGGCGAGGTGGGTCCAGGCGCTGGCCGCGGGGATCTTGTCGAGGGTGAACGACACGCGGGTGCGCGCCAGGTTGGCGTCGGTGACGAAGGCGTCGAAGCCGTGGCCGTTCCAGTCGATGCGCAGCCAGGCCATGTCCCAGCTGCTGTGGTCGGCGTAGCCGACGCGGAAGATCACGAACGGGGCTTCGCCGACGGGGTAGCGCGCGCGCCAGAAGAAGGACAGCGTGCCGCGCTGGGTGTAGAGGTTGCCGGGGGCGTTCCAGGCGAGCACGCCGTCGTCGGCCCATTCGATCGCGTTGCCCTTTACGCCGGTGGGGACCAGGGCGACCTTGTCGCGGAAGTTGGGTGTGGCGTCGCCCTGGGCGATGTCGGCGTCGAAGCCTTTGTCGGCGGAGACGCGGAACAGGAGTTCGGGGGTGGCGGGGGCAGGGGCGGCGAAGGCAGGGAGTGCCAGGCAGGCCAGCATGGCCAGGCAGTGGGCCAGGATGCGGTTGGCGGTGTTGGGGGGTGGTTGGCGTGGAGCGGTCGGCGCGGGGCATCGCGCAGGCGGTGCGATTTCGCCAGAGGGAAGGTGTCTGTCGCGGCTGAAGCCGCTCCTACAGGGGGCGACGGCGGGCGTTGTCGGCAAGGCGCGTCGCGACCGAAGTCGCTCCCACAATGGGGTCATGGCGCCGATCGCGCGGGCGGCAGCGCGGGTGGCGCTGCGGCGGGTTGCCTGTTTCATGTCGCTCCTTTGCGATCGCCGTGCGCATGCCGCCGCAGGGCGATCCTCCCTACCCCCGAGGCAGCGAGTATGCAGGCAGCGGGGCGTTGCCGGTGCCGCGCGCGGGCGCGGCACCGGTGGGCGCGGACGTCAGAACTTGTAGCGCACGCCGAGCAGGTACTGGCGGCCGGTCTCGCTGTACTGCAACGGCAGCTGCGAGGAGGAGCCGACCCATTCGTCGGACGGTTCGTTGGTCAGGTTGATGCCTTCCAGGCTCAGCTCCAGGTGGTCGTCGATCTTCCAGCTGATCGAGGCGTCCACCGTGTTGACCGCGGTCATGCCGTGCACGTCGAAGCCGGTTTCGGTGGCCGGCACCTGGGTCAGGTAGTCGTCGCGGTGGGTGTAGGACACGCGCGCGCTCAGCTGCTCGCCCTGGTAGAACAGGGTGCCGTTGTACGAGTTCTTCGACAGGCCGGTCAGGTCGGTTTCCAGCGAGGCCGCGCCGGTCGCGGTCAGGTACTGGATCTTCGAATCGACGTAGGTGTAGTTCAGCTGCACGCCGAAGTTGCTCCACTTGCCCGGCAGGAAGCTGAAGGGCCGGGTGTAGTTGAGCTCGACGCCCTTCAGGTCGCCGCCGGGGGTGTTGAGCGGCACGGAGAACACGAAGTCGTCGTTGACGCCGGCGCCGGTGCCGTCGAGCAGGCTGGCGGGCAGGCCGCTGGCCGAGTACGGCTGGGTCACGCGGGTGGTCTGCACGAAGCTCTCGATGTCCTTGTAGAACACCGCCGCGCCCAGCATCGCACCGTCCTGGAAGTACCACTCGAAGCCCAGGTCGGCGGTCTTGGCGCGGATCGGCTCCAGGTCCGGGTTGCCGCCGCTGACGGTACGCGCGCCGCCGGAGACGTTGACGGTGACGCCCGGGGTCAGGCTGCCCAGGCCGGGACGCGACATCACCTTGGCCGCGCCGAAGCGCACCAGGAAGTCCGGCGAGATCTCGGCGACCAGGTTCAGCGAGGGCAGCGTGTCGCTGTACTCGCGGTTGACCGTGGTCTGCACCAGCGCGCTGCCGACCGTGGCGTAGCCGGTGGATTCCTGCTTGGTCTTGACGTAGCGCACGCCGAGGTTGCCGCTGACCGGGATCGAGCCGATGTCGAAGCCGAACTGGCCCATCAGCCACGCGCCGCGGTCCTTCTCCTCGACGCTGCGGGTGTTCACCGCGCGCTCGGCCAGGGCGAAGGTGCCGGTACCGCTGTAGATGTCCAGCGCGTCGGCCACGGCGTCGAGATCCGGAACCACCCAGGTGCCCGGGTTGCCGCTGATGCCGCCGAGGCTGGCCAGCTCGGTCATGCCGACCGGCACGATGCGGGTGCCGCCGGCGAAGGTCGGCACCGACACTTCCGAAGCGCGGCGCAGCTCGCGGGTCTTGAAGGTGTAGTCCTTGGCCAGCACGCCGCCGCGCAGGCTGAAGCCCGGGCCCAGGGTCCACTCGAAGTTCAGGCTGCCGGTGTCGAAGGTGTTTTCCACGTACTGCGGACGCAGGCGGATTTCCGCCAGGGTCCAGCCGCTGCCGTCGGTGGGATCGACACCATAGTTGAACACCGGCGAGCGGCTGTTGCCGCGGTAGTCGTAGCTGTAGCCGTCGACGTTGAGCTTGTCCATGATGATCGTGGTCTGGATCGGGTTCTCGTGCTTGGAACTGGAGGTGCCGATCTGGCCGTCGATCTTGAAGACGTCGCTGAACTTGTGCTCGCCGTTGAGGGTGAGCTGCTTGAACACGGTATTCCACTCGTCGTAGCGCTGCTCGGAGCGGATGTCCACGTCGTCGAACTGCCCGTACAGCAGCGCGCCGGTGTTCGGGTCGATATAGCCGTCGCGCACGATGGTCTGCGGCTTGCCGCCCTGCGAGGCGCCGCGGCTGAAGGAGATCGCCTCGATGTACTTCTCGGTGCGCTTGGCGTCGATCTTGGAGTACAGGCCGTCCAGCGAGAACTGGGTGCCCTTGCCCGGCTTCCACTGCAGCGAGCCGGTCACGCCGGTGCGCTTCTGCTCGTGTTCCATCAGCGTGTAGCGCGGGAAGCGCGGGTGGAACACATCGGCGCTGCGCGCGGCGGCGAACGGCGAGGCGGCACTGAAGTTGCCGTTGCTGGGGCCGTTGGCCCAGCGCCCGCTGTTGCTGCCTTCTTCCAGGATCTGCCGCTCCGAGTACGCCACCGACAGCAGCGCGCCGAAGGTGCCGTCGGCCCAGGTGTTGGCGATCAGCCCGGCCAGGCGCGGATCGGCCTTGTTGGACATGTCGTTGTAGCCGGCCTGGCCGTTGAGGGCCAGGGTGAAGCCGTCGTAGTCGAACGGGCGCGCGGTCTTCAGGTCCACGGTCGCGCCGAGCGAGCCTTCCTCGACGTCGGCCGAGGCGGTCTTGCGCACCACCAGCTGGGTGAACAGGTCCGAGGCGAACACGTTGAAGTCGAAGCCGCGGCTGCGGTTGGAGCCGCCAGACTGGTCCGAGCCGCCGACCGTGGTCAGCGCTTCCATGCCGTTGACCCGCACCCGGGTGAAGTCCGGGCCCAGGCCGCGCACCGAGATGTTGCGGCCTTCGCCGGCATCGCGGGTGATGACCACGCCGGGGATGCGCTGCAGTGATTCGGCCAGGTTGAGGTCGGGGAAGTCGGCGATGTCCTCGGCGACGATGGCATCGACCATCCCGGTCTCGCCGCGCTTGAGGTCCATCGCCTTCTCCACGCTGGCGCGGTAGCCGGTGACGGTGATGGTGTCCAGTTCGGTGGCCTGGCCGGAAGACGCGGCGGCAGGCGCGACGTCCTGTGCCGGAGCCTCCTGCGCCTGCAGCACCCCGGCCTGCAGGGCCAGGCCGATCGAAAGCGCGAGCAAGGTAACCGGTGTCTTCCGGCGTTCGGTACGAGATTGCATGTCTCCCCTCCCAAGGGTCCATGAACTGCGTTGTGTTCGGTTTTGCCGCGGATGACACCGCTGGTCAAAACCGACGTTAACAGTTGCGAAACATCGCAGCATCTTGCAGCGCAGCAGAAAACGGCCTGGATTTGCGGGGCTTTTTGCCGGCGCGATCGCGCGAACGGCATCGCCGCAAGGCTCGGGCCCGATTTGCCGCCACGGAAAATGACACCGCTGGTCACGATACCTGGCCGCCGCCGGTTTTCCCCGGCATGCTTGGCGCCTTCCGCCGCCAAGGATCTGATTGCCATGACCGCTTCCCGCTTCGTCTGCTTCGGCGAGCTGCTGCTGCGCCTGGGCGCCCCCGGCCACGAGCGCCTGCTGCAATCGCCGCTGTTGCAGGTGCACGTGGGCGGTGCCGAGGCCAACGTCGGCGTGTCGCTGGCGCATTTCGGCCACGACGTGGCGATGGTCAGCGTGCTGCCGGACAACCCGCTGGGCGAGGCGACCGCCGGCGAACTGCGCCGGCACGGCGTGGACACCCGCGGCGTGCGCTTCGTGCCCGGGCGCATGGGCCTGTACTTCCTGACCACCGGCGCCGGGCACCGCCCCAGCGAAGTCACCTACGACCGCGCCGGCTCGGCCTTCGCGCTGGCCGCGGCGGACGCCTACGACTGGCCGGCGCTGCTGCGCGGCGCGCAGTGGCTGCACCTGTCCGGGGTGACCCCGGCCCTGGGCGAACGCGGCGCGGCGGCGGCGCTGGCGGCGGCGCGCAGCGCGCGCGACCTCGGCGTGCGCGTGTCGTTCGACGGCAACTACCGGCCCAAGCTGTGGGAGGCCTGGAACGGCGACGCGCCGGGCATCCTGCGCCAGCTGCTGGCGCAGGCCGACGTGCTGTTCGCCGACTACCGCGACCTGGGCGTGGTGCTGGGCCACCAGTACCCGCAGGACAGCGCGCAGGCGCGGGTGCAGGCCGGCGCGCGCGACGCCTTTGCCGCCTTCCCGCACCTGCAGGCGATGGCCTGCACCCAGCGCGTGGCGCACAGCGTGGACCACCACAGCCTGGGCGCGATGCTGCTGCGCCGCGACGGCAGCGTGGCGCAGGCCCCGGCCGAGGAACTCACCGGCATCGTCGACCGCATCGGCGGCGGCGACGCGTTCGCCGCGGGTGTGCTGCACGGCCTGAACCAGGGCTGGGACGACACCGCCACGATCCGCTTCGGCCTGGCCGCCGGCTGCCTGAAGCATTCGGTGCCGGGCGATTTCCACCCGCTGGGCGAGGCGGAGGTGCAGGCCTGCGTGGGGGCTTCGCGGTTCGATGTGAAGCGGTGAGGGGCTGGGATTGGGGATTGGGATTGGGAGTGGGAGGAGCGTTGGTTGCGGCGTTGTTGCGCGTGGTTAGGCGTTGCCGGCGTTTCGTTTCTCCTGTCGCGACTGAAGCCGCTCCTACAAAAAAACCGCGCGCGCTCCCTGTAGGAGCGGCTTCAGCCGCGACAGGAAAACGAAGCGGTCGCGATGCCGGGACGCGCACGGAAAGCGCGGCATCGACGCCACCGCGAATCCCGAATCCCGAATCCCCGCCTTTTGCAGAAGCGGCTTCAGCCGCGAGCAGCACCACGCTTCAGCCGCCGGACGGCTTCCATTGGGGAGTGGTGCGGACCTTCCTGCAATGCTCGGCGCAGCGGCGGCCTTGGTTTCCTGCGTCGCGACTGAAGTCGCTCCCACAAAGAGCGCAGGTCGCCCCTGTGGGAGCAACTTCAGTCGCGACGCACCGAGCTCAAAGAAAAACGGCCGGCATCACTGCCGGCCGTTTTTCCAATCCCGAATCCCCAATCCCCAATCCCGGCCCCTACAGCTCGATGCAATCGAACTTCACGTCCGGATTCACGTCGGCGTCGTAGTCCACGTCCTGGCGCTCGAAGCCGAACAGCTTGAGGAACTCGTGCTTGTAGCCGGCGTAGTCGGTGAGCTGGAACAGGTTCTCGGTGGTGACCTGCGGCCACAGCGCCTTGCAGGCGTCCTGCACGTCGTCGCGCAGTTCCCAGTCGTCCAGGCGCAGCCGGTTCTGCTCGTCGGTGGCCGCCGGCTGGCCGTCTTCGCGGTACAGGCGCTCGCGGAACAGGCGGTCGAGCTGGTCGATGGTGCCTTCGTGCAGGCCCTTCTCCTTCATGATCTTGTAGACCATGGAGATGTACAGCGGCATCACCGGGATCGCCGCGCTGGCCTGGGTCACCACCGACTTGAGCACCGCCACGTTGGCGCTGCCGCCGCTGCGCTGCAGGCGCGCGTGCAGGCGCTGCGCGGTCTGGTCCAGGTCCACCTTGGCCTTGCCCAGCGCGCCGTGCCAGTAGATCGGCCAGGTGATCTCGGTGCCGATGTAGCTGAAGGCCACGGTGCGCGCACCCGGCGCGAGCACGCCGGCGCCTTCCAGCGCGTCGATCCACAGTTCCCAGTCCTGGCCGCCCATCACGGTGACGGTGTCCTCGATCTCCTGCTCGGTGGCCGGCTCGATCGAGGCCTCGATGATCGCGTCCTTGTTGGTGTCGATTGCGGTGGCGGTGTAGGTCTGGCCGATCGGCTTGAGCGCCGAGCGCTTCACTTCGCCGCTGCCGGGCAGCTTGCGCACCGGCGAGGCCAGCGAATACACCACCAGGTCGACCTGGCCGCCCATCTCGGTCTTGATCAGCTCGATCACCTTGGCGCGCGCCTCGTCGGAGAACGCATCGCCGTTGATCGACTTGCTGTACAGGCCCTGCGCCTTGGCGAACTTGTCGAACGCGGCGGAGTTGTACCAGCCGGCGGTGCCGGCCTTCTTGTCGCTGCCGGGCTTTTCGAAGAACACGCCGAGCGTGTCGGCGCCGAAGCCGAACGCGGCGGTGATGCGCGAGGCCAGGCCGTAGCCGCTGGAGGCGCCGATCACCAGCACTTTCTTCGGGCCGTCGCGGCGCACGCCGCGCGCGCGCGTGGCCTCGATCTGCTCGAGCACGTTGCGCTCGCAACCGAGCGGATGCGTGGTGGTGCAGATGAAACCGCGAACTTTCGGGTGGATGATCAACGTGGTGTCCTCTCGGCAAGATGCCCCGCGGCATCTTAATGTCTGCGGCGCGCGTGCAGAAGGGCCGGGGTTGCAGACGGCATGGTATGGAGTCGCTCTGCCGCGGCGGCTGGCTTGGTGCGGGCCGTGAGGCTGGCGCTGGACTGGTGCGGCTGTTGGATGGAGCGTGTTCCGGAGATGGCGCTTTTGGCTGCAGCCGTTGCGGGTCTGCGCGTCGCGACTGAAGTCGCTCCCACACTCAAGCCCAACGCTACGGTATTCCGACGGTGGGCGCTGCCCCTTGTGGGAGCGACTTCAGTCGCGACTGCTTCTGCTGCTGGTCCGGCGACACAGGTGCTGCATCTACCCGCTCAGATGATCCGCAGCGTGATCGCCTTGAGCACCGCGCGGGTGCGGTCGCGGGTGCCGAGCTTGTCCAGGATGGTGGAGACGTAGTTCTTCACCGTGCCCTCGGCCAGGAACAGGCTGCGCGCGATTTCCTTGTTCGAGTAGCCGCCGGCGAGCAGGCGCAGGATCGCCACTTCGCGTTCGTTGAAGGTGTCGCGCGGCGCATCCTCGTCGCGGTAGCGGTAGCGCGCGCGGACCGGGTCGGTGCTGACCGGCTGCAGCAGGGTCTCGCCGGCGGCCACGCGCACGATCGCCTCGCGCAGGTCCTCCGGCGCGGCGTCCTTGAGCAGGAAGCCCTGCGCGCCGGCGTCGGTGGCGCGCAGCAGCAGGTCGGCATCGTCGAAGGTGGTCAGCAGCAGCACGGGGGTGCGGTCGCCGCGCGCGCGCAGCTGTTGCAGCGCCTGGATGCCGTCCATGCCGGGCATGCGGATGTCGCTGAGCACCACATCCACCGGCGTGGCCGCCAGCGCGTCCAGCAGCGCCTGGCCGTCGTCGGCCTCGCAGGCCACGGCGATGTCCTGGGTCTGCAGCAGCGCGCGCAGGCCGGCGCGCACCAGGATCTGGTCGTCGGCCAGGGCGATGCGCAAGGCGCTCACAACGGCAGCCTCGCGGTCAGCTGCATGCCGCCCAGCGGCGTGCGCCCCAGCTCCAGGCCGCCGCGCAGCGCGGCCAGGCGCTCGCGCATGCCGGCGATGCCGTTGCCTTCGCGGATGCGTTCGGCGCGGCGGCCGTCGTCCTCGATGTCCATGCGCAATTGCCCATCCTCGTGATGCAGGCGCACGCACACCTCGCCGGCGTCGGCATGCCGCGCGGCGTTGGTCAGCGCTTCCTGCACCAGCCGCAGCAGGGTCTCGGCCAGTTGCGGATCGGTGATGCGCACGTCCGGCGCGATCTGCAGCCGCAGCTGCGGCCGCGGGAACGGCGCGGCCAGCGCGCGCAGCGCGGTTTCCAGGTCCAGGCCGCGGTCGTCGCGCAGCGACTGCACCACGTTGCGGATGTCGGCCAGCAGCTCGCCGGACAGGCGTTCGGCCACGCCGAGTTCCTCGCGCCGGGCCAGTTGCGGATCGGCCAGCAGCAGGCGCAGGTTGATCCGCAGCGCGGTCAGGGTGTGCCCGGCCACGTCGTGCAGCTCGCGCGCCAGGCGCAGGCGTTCGGCGTCGCGCGCGCTGTCGGCCAGCAGCGCGCGGGTGGCGAGCAGGTCGGCGTTGACCCGGGCCAGCGCTTCGCGGGCGATCTCGGTGGTGCGCGCGTAGTGCGCGGTCAGCGCGGCGAAGGCGTGGAAGCCGGCGTAGATCAGGGTGGTCAGCAGCGCGCGCTTGAACCCGAGCGGGGACAGCGCCAGGAACGTGCCCAGGTTGGCCAGCACCGCCAGCGCCAGCACCCGGCGCGGCTCCCACAGCAAGGCCACCTGCGCCAGCACCACCACCAGCAGCACCGGCGCGGTGCCGACGTCCGGTTCCAGCCACACCAGCGCCAGCGCCACGGCCGCTTGCAGCCACAGCGCGGCATCGCGCAGGCGCGGCGCGGGCAGGAACCGGTGCCCCAGCAACAGCAGCACGAACAGGCCGGCCGCGCTCCAGCGCCAGGCGGCGGGCGCCTGCGGCTGCAGATGGAACGACCACAGCACGGTGGCCACGGTGACCAGCCCGGCCAGGCGCTTGGGTTCGATCAGATCGTGCAGGACGCGGTTCATGCCGGGGATGCTGACCGCGCGGCGCGGCGCCGGCAATGGGGCCGGCGCAGAAAGTGACTTCCGGCAGGTCGGATCGATGACCAGCGGCCGCTGGCGGCGCGCGACCGGGCGGCCACACTGGCACCGTGCCATCGCTGGCGGGCGTTCACCCGGTTTGCAGCGCAATGGCGTACACCGACCCTGTTCTCCACGAGGAAACGACGATGCACCTGACCCTGCGACATCCCGACCTGCTGTTCATGCTGCTGGGTGCGTGCTGGGGCTTGTACGAGATCGTGCTCAGCCACCGCCGGCGCGCGGCCGACGGCGGCGCGCGCGACCAGGGCACGCTGAAGATGCTGTGGCGGGTGCTGTACGCGGCGCTGGCGGTCGCGGTGCTGCTGTCCGTCCTCGGCCTGTGGCGCTATGCGCCTGCGCTGCAGGAACCGGCGCGCTGGACGGGTTGCGCGTTGCTGGCGACCGGGCTGGCGCTGCGGCGGTGGGCGATCCGGGTGCTGGCGCGCTGGTTCACCGTGGACGTGACCATCCAGGAAGGCCACCGGCTGATCCGCCGCGGTCCGTACCGCTACCTGCGCCACCCCTCCTACACCGGCGTGCTGCTCTCGTTCTACGGACTGGCGATCGGGCTGGGCGACGTGCTGTCGCTGCTGGCGATCGTGCTGCCGGTGACCTGGGCGTTCCTGCGCCGCATCCGGGTCGAGGAGGCCATGCTGACCAACGCCTTCCCCGAGGAGTACCCCGACTACGCCGCGCACAGCTGGCGGCTGCTGCCGTTCGTCTGGTGAGGCGGGACCGATGCCTGCGCTCGACCTGCTGCTGGCCGCGCCGCATCACCACCTGGCCTTGCTGCTGCTGACCGCCGCGCTGGTGGTCGCGTGGACGCTGCTGCGCGAGCCACCGCACGGCGCACGCATGGCGCGCGGCTGCATGCGAGGCGCCTGCGCTGCGGGTCCTGATCGTCGGCGGCCTGCGCGTGCGCTACGGCTCAAGGGCCAGGCTGCTACCTGCACGCCCCCGGTTCTGGGCCAAGCTGGGCGTGTTCGCGGCGATCGGGCTGGTGTCGCTGCTGCCGACATTGCGGCTGCTCGGCTGGCGCCGCCAGCCACGCGTGCAGCCTGGGTTCGTGCCGCCGGCGGCGCAGGCGGCCACGCTGTATCGCTTCGTCTCCGCCGAGCTGGCCCTGTTGGGGCTGGTGTTGGTGCCGGCCGCGATCATGGCGGGATACGGGCGTTCGATTGGTATGACCAATACTTGGACGTAGACCCCAGCCTTAATTGACCCGGCGCAGCGGGGCGCGCTTAATGCGCGCTGGAATGGCCCGATCCGACGAGATTGGTATGACCGATTTATCAGCGACCAGGCCTGCCCGGCCAACGGCACGCCGCGATCAACCCATTGCTGCCGCATCCCCTTCCGGCGGCGGCCGCCTCAGCGACCGCGTCGCCGCGCAGTTGCGCGCGCTGATCGTGCAGCGCGGGCTGCAGGCGGACGCGCGCCTGCCGGCCGAGCGCACGCTGGCGCTGGAGCTGGGCGTGTCGCGCACCGCGCTGCGCGAGGCGATCGCCCAGCTCGCCAGCCAGGGGCTGCTGCGCGCCCGCGCCGGCGGCGGCACCTACGTGCAGCGGCCGCACACGCCCGAGGAACGGGTGGTGGCGCCGTTGCAGCCGTTCCTGCCGCTGCTGCAGGGCGACCCGGAGTACCGCTTCGACGTGCTGGAGACCCGCCATGCGCTGGAAGGCGCCACCGCCTGGCATGCCGCGCTGCGCGCCACCGACGCCGACCGCGCGCGCATCGCCGCCGCGTTCGAGGCGATGCTGCAGGCGCATGCGCAGGGCGATGCGGCCGCCGAGGCGCGCGCCGACGCCGATTTCCACCTGGCCATCGCCGAGGCCGCGCACAACCGCGTGCTGCTGCAGGTGATGCGCGGCCTGTTCGACCTGCTGCAGACCAACATCTCGCAGAGCCGGCAGACCCTGTTCCGGTCGCCGCGCACCTTCGCGCCGCTGCTGGCGCAGCACCGCGCGCTGCACGACGCGATCCTGGCCGGCGATCCGGACCGCGCGCGCGACGCGGCGCATGCGCACCTGGCCTTCGTCCACACCGCCCTGCGCAGCCTCGACGAGGACGAGGCGCGCCGCGCGCGCGCTTCGCGCCTCCCCTCCTCTCCCTGACGACCGCACCGATGATCATTTCCGCCGCCTCCGACTACCGCGCCGCCGCCCAGGCGCGGCTGCCGCCGTTCCTGTTCCACTACATCGACGGCGGCGCCTACGCCGAGCACACCTTGCGGCGCAACGTCGCCGACCTGGCCGACATCGCGCTGCGCCAGCGGGTGCTGCGCAACATGGCCGACCTGAGCCTGGCGACCGAACTGTTCGGCGAGCGCCTGGCGCTGCCGCTGGCGCTGGCCCCGGTCGGCCTGACCGGCATGTACGCGCGCCGCGGCGAGGTGCAGGCCGCGCGCGCGGCGGCGGCCAAGGGCGTGCCGTTCACCCTGTCCACGGTGTCGGTGTGCCCGATCGAGGAAGTGGCGCCGGCGATCGACCGGCCGATGTGGTTCCAGCTGTATGTGCTCAAGGACCGCGGCTTCATGCGCAACGCGCTGGAGCGGGCCAGGGCCGCCGGCGTGACCACGCTGGTGTTCACCGTGGACATGCCCACGCCCGGCGCGCGCTACCGCGACGCGCACTCGGGCATGAGCGGGCCGAAGGCGGGGCTGCGGCGCATGCTGCAGGCCGTCACCCACCCGCGCTGGGCCTGGGACGTGGGCCTGCTCGGGCGCCCGCACGACCTGGGCAACATCTCCGCCTACCGCGGCAGCCCGACCGGGCTGGGCGACTACATCGGCTGGCTCGGCGCCAACTTCGACCCGTCGATCGCGTGGAAGGACCTGGAGTGGATCCGCGAGTTCTGGAACGGGCCGATGGTCATCAAGGGCATCCTCGACCCGGACGACGCGCGCGACGCGGTGCGCTTCGGCGCCGACGGCATCGTGGTCTCCAACCATGGCGGGCGCCAGCTCGACGGCGTGCTGTCCAGCGCGCGCGCGCTGCCGGCGATCGCCGACGCGGTGAAGGGCGAATTGAAGATCCTGGCCGATTCCGGCATTCGCAGCGGGCTGGACGTGGTGCGCATGCTCGCGCTCGGCGCCGACGCGGTGCTGCTCGGCCGCGCCTTCGTGTATGCGCTGGCCGCCGCCGGCCAGGCCGGGGTGGAGAACCTGCTGACGCTGATCGAGAAGGAGATGCGGGTGGCGATGACGCTGACCGGCGCCCGCTCGATCGCGGAGATCTCGCGCGAGTCGCTGGCGCGGGTCACGCGCGAGTCTGCGGTATCGCCGTAGGCGGCCGGGCTGCGCGGCGGTTGCTGCCGGCGCAGGTAACCGTCGCGTGTCTGCATCGATGCGAGGCACTTGCACAGGTCGCCTGTGTTGCCGTGGTGCAGGTGATGCGCTCGCGTTGCGAGCGTCCGCCAGCGCTTGGCTGAGGGCTCCGCTCGTCGCGACTGAAGTCGCTCCCACAAGGAGCGGCGTTTCCTGCATGGAGGGTCAGCGCAGGCATCACGTGTAGGAGCGACTTCAGTCGCGACGCCGTGCGCTGTCAGCGGCTGAGGATGCAAGACACGGCAACGTCGCCGTTTTGCGGTGCTGCGATGGGTACGCTCGCATTGCAAGAGCCGGCGGCAGCTGTTGGATCATGTCTTCGTTCGTCGCGACTGAAGTCGCTCCTACATAGAGCGGCGTTCCCGCATGGAGACTCGGCGCAGGTACCACGTGTAGGAGCGACTTCAGTCGCGACGCCGTGCGCTGTCAGCGGCTGAGGATGCAAGACACGGCAACGTCGCCGTTTTGCGGTGCTGCGATGGGTACGCTCGCATTGCAAAAGCCCGCGCCAGCGGTTGGACCATGCCTTCGTTCGTCGCGACTGAAGTCGCTCCTACATGGAGCGGCGTTTCCCGCATGGAGACTCGGCGCAGGCACCACGTGTAGGAGCGACTTCAGTCGCGACGCCGTGCGCTGTCAGCGGCTGAGGATGCAAGACACGGCAACGTCGCCGTTTTGCGGTGCTGCGATGGGTACGCTCGCATTGCAAGAGCCGGCGCCAACGGTTGGATCATGCCTTCGTTCGTCGCGACTGAAGTCGCTCCTACAAGGAACGGCGTTCCTGCATGGAGGGTCAGCGCGGGCATCGCGTGTAGGAGCGGCGTTTCCCGCATGGAGACTCGGCGCAGGCACCACGTGTAGGAGCGACTTCAGTCGCGACGCGGTCGCCGGCAGCCGCCGAAAGCGTCGGCAGTGCCACGCTCCGAGCGGCCGCCTGCTCAGCTTCCCGGCAGCCGCTGCTGCAGCGTCTCCATCTCCTTCCACGGATGCTCGCGCAGGCGCGCGGCGCGTTGCAGCGCCTTGGCCAGCGGGAATGCCTGCGGCGAGGCGATGCGCGCCAGTTCTTCCCAGCGCAGCGGCACCGCGACGGTGGCGTGCTCGCGCGCGCGCAGCGACCACGAGCACACGCTGGTGTTGCCGCGGCCGTTGCGCAGCCAGTCGATGAAGATCACCCCGCTGCGCTTGGCCTTGCTCATCGTGGCCACGTAGCGGTCGGGCGCCGCCGCAGTCAGCGCCTGGGCGAAGGCTTCGCAGAAATCGCGGGCCTGGTCCCAGTCGGCGCTGGGCACGATCGGCACCACCACGTGCAGGCCCTTGCCGCCGGACAGGCGCACGAAGCTTTCCAGCCCGGCCTCGCGCAGGCGCGTGCGGATCTCGCGCGCGGCGGCCTTGATCTGGGTCCAGCTCACGCCTTCGCCCGGGTCCAGGTCGAACACCAGCCGGTCCGGATGCTCGGGGTCGTCCACGGTCGAGCCCCAGGGATGCAGCTCCAGGGTGTTCATCTGCACCAGCTCCAGCAGGCCGGCGAGGTCGTCGATGTACAGGTAGTCCTCGGTGCCGCTCTTCTGCCGCAGCGCGATCGCGCGCACGTGCTTGCCCAGCGCGCGGTTGTTGTGTTTCTGGAAGAAGCACTCCCCGCCTGCGCCGTCGGGACAGCGCAGCAGCGACAGCGGCCGGTTGGCGACCTCCCGCAGCAGCCACGGCGCGATCGCGCGGTAGTACGCGGCCACCTCGCCCTTGCTGATGCCGGCACCGGGAAACACCACGCGTTCGGGATGGGTAATGGTCACCGCGTCGGCCGCGGCATCTGCGTCGGGACCGGACGCCACGGTGCTGGACGCCGCCTTGCGCCCCTTGGGCGCGGCTGATGCGAGCTTGGAACCCGCTTTTGCAGACGGGCCTTTCGCAAGCTTGGCTTGCGCAACGTCCCCTTTCGCGGCCTTGCCTTGCGGGGCCTTGGCTTGCGGGGTTTTCGCCGGCGCGGTCTTCCCCGGCGCACCCGCGACCTTTGCCACCTTGGCCGGCTTGGACGCGCGCGCCGGCATGGCGTGCGCGCTGCGGCCGGTGGCCGGCGGCGGCGCGCGGTCGCCGCCCAGGTCCTGCAGCGGCTTGTCCTCGCGCAGGCGCTTGAACGCGGCCTGGCGCAGCAAGCCTTCCTTGGCCCAGCCGCGGAACGCGACTTCGGCGACCAGTTGCGGCCGCACCCAGTGCACGCTGCGCCGCGGGAACGGCGCATGCGCGGGGATCTCCACCACCGCCTGGTCGGTCTGCAGGGCCTGGAGCTGCGCGCTCATCCGCCGCAGCGCCGGCACGTCGAAGCCGGTCCCGACACGGCCGACGTAGCGCAGCCCGGCGCCGACGCGCTGCGCCAGCAGCAGCGAACCGAAGCCGCTGCGCGCGCCCTTGGGATCGGTATGGCCGACGATGACGAAGTCGTCGCTGTTCTCGTGCTTGGTCTTGATCCAGTCGCCGCCGCGGCCGCCGTGGTAGCGCGCATCCACGCGCTTGCTGACCACGCCTTCGTAGCCCTTCTCGGCCGCGGCGGCGAACACCTCCGGGCCGCGGCCGAACACATGGTCGCTGTAGGCCAGCACGCCCGGCGCCTCGCCGAGCAGGGCGCGCAGCAGTTGCTTGCGCTGCAACAGCGGCACCTCGCGCAGGTCCACGCCGGCCACGCCCAGCAGGTCGAACACCACGTAGCGCAGCGGCTGTCCGGAGCTGCCGTCGATGACCCGCTGCAGGGCCGAGAAATCGCTGCGGCCGTCGTCGTCGAGCACCACCAGTTCGCCGTCCAGCGTCGCCTGCGTCACCGGCAGCGCCTGCACCGCGCGGGCGACCGCGGGGAAGCTCTCGGTCCAGGCCTGGTCGTTGCGCGAGCGCAGCGTCGCCTGGCCGGCCTCCAGGTCGGCGAGCAGGCGGTAACCGTCCCACTTGATCTCGTGCAGCCATTGCGCGCCGTCGGGGGCCTGGTCGCGCAGGATGGTCAGCTGCGCGCGCGCGCCCGGCGGGCACGGGCGGTCGCGCGCGCCGTCCAGCGCCAGCGCGCGCTTGCGCCAGGCCGCATCGCTGCGGCGTGGCCGCGCCATCGGCCTGGCCGCGGCGCCGGCGCTGGCGGGCCCGGCCGGCGCCGCACCACGCCCGCGCCTGGCGGGCGTGGCCGGCTTGGTGGCCTTGGCCGCGCGCCTGGAGCTCTTGGGCGCGGCGGCGGGCGGGTCCTGCAACAGGTCGTCGGCCTCGCGGTCGGCGGCGAACGCGTCGTCGCGCTTGATCAGCAGCCATTGCGGCTGCTTGCCGCGCAGCGCGGTGCGCACCAGTTTCCAGCTGCCGTTGAGGCGCTCGCCGTGCAGCACGAATTCCAGCTTGCCGGCGGCGAGCGCGGCCAGCGGGTCGCCGTCGCACGACCAGGTGCCGTGGTCGAACACATCGACGTGGCCGGCGCCGTAGTGGCCTTCGGGAATGTCGCCGGCGAATCCGGCATAGGACCGCGGATGGTCCTCCACCTGCACCGCCAAGCGCTTCTCGCCGACCCGCAGCGACGGGCCCTTCGGCACCGCCCAGCTCTTCAGCACGCCGTCGGCTTCCAGGCGGAAATCGTAGTGGCGCGAACTGGCGTGGTGCAGCTGCACGACGAAGATCGGCCGCCGCGACGGCGCGGCGGCGCTGTCGTCGGCCGGTTCCGGGGTCGCGCCGAAGCGGCGCTTGCGGGCGTATTCGCGCAGCGTCATCGCGCCCTACCCCGCCTTGCGCCGCGCCGGCGCCTTGCTGGCGCTGGCCTTCTTCGCCGGCTTGGCCTTGGCCGCGGATTTGGCGGCGGGCCTGGCCTCCTTCTTCGCCGCTTTCTTGGCCGGCTTCTTGCCGGTCTTGCTCACCGGCACCGAGGCATCGCCGCTCTTGGCCGGGGTGCGGCGCTTGGCGTCCAGGCTCTTCTGCAGCAGCGACATGAAATCGACCACGTTGGTGGCCGCGTCCTCGCGCTGCGGCGCGTCGGCGTCGTCGTCCACCTGGGCGGTGCCCTCCTGCGCCTTGATCCGCTTCTGGATCACCGCGTGCAGGCGTTCGCGGAACTCGTCGTGGTAGGCCGACGGGTCCCATTTGCCGGACATCGACTCGATCAGCTGCGTGGCCATCTCGGTTTCCTTGGGACTGATCCGGTAGTCGGCGGCCTTGCCGCTGGGCAGCGTGTAGTCCTCCAGATCCACCAGTTCCTGCGGATAGCGCAGCAGGATCAGCACCAGCGCTTCGTCGTGCGGCATCACCGCCGACAGGTATTCGCGGGTGCGGATCACCACCCGCGCGATGCCGACCTTGCCGGTGGCGCGCAGCGTCTCGCGCAGCAGCACGTAGCCCTTCTCGGCCTTCTTGCCCGGCACCAGCACGTAGGGCTTCTCGAAGTAGCGCAGGTCGATGTCGGCGCCGTCGACGAAGGCCTCCACCTCCACCGTCTCGTGGCTTTCCGGGGCGGCCGAGGCGATGTCCTTCTGCTCGACCACCACGTAGTTGCCCTTGCTGTATTCGTAGGCCTTGACGATGTCCTTCCACGGCACCTCTTCGCCGGTGTCGGCGTTGACCCGCTCGAAGCGGATCGGGCGCTTGTCGCGCGCGTCGAGCATGCGGAAGTGCAGGTCGATGCGGCGTTCGCCGGACATCAGCGACACCGGCACGTTGAGCAGGCCGAAGGACAGGGTGCCGGTCCAGATCGGGCGCGCCATCAGTGCGCCTCCACGCGCAGCGCCGGCGCCGGCAGGTGGTCCAGCGCCTGCCAGGCGTCCTCGATCACCTGCCGCGCCTGGCGCCAGTCCAGGTGCGATTCGCCGCGCACCTGTTCCCAGTGCGCGGCCAGTTCGCCGTCGGTGTCGGCCATCGGCGCGCGCGGCCAGCCGCCGGCGTGGGTGCGCAGCGCGAACGCGTAGGCCGGGCACAGATCGCGCCACGGCGTGCCATGGCGGGCGCGGCGCTGCCGGTAATCGGCCAGGCTGTACTGGCGGTAGTCCGGCGCGTCGTGCGGCGGCGGGCCGTCGCCGTGGTCGGGCTGCGGCGCGGCCGGCAGCGGGTCCAGGTGGGCGTTGAACAGCAGCGGGTCGGGACGGTCGCTGGGGCACATGGCGGAAGCTCCGGGCGGCATCGGCGGCAGGGGGGATGGCAGCAGTAGCGCCGGTACCGTTAGGCATCCGTGACAGGCGCGTGGACGCAATGCGATTCGCGGCGGCTTCACCGCCATCGCGGTGCACTGCATGCAGCGTTGCCCCATCCCCCAGGAGGAATCGGCCATGTCCATCCCCACCGACCCACTGCGCCGCACCGACCCGGTGCCCGGCGAACAGCGCGGCAAGCGCGACGGCCAGGACCGCGAAGACCGCGGCGCCGGTGACCGCCCCGCGACCATCGTCGAGCACGAACCGCGCACCGGCGCGGACCGGCCGGCGCCCGACGCGGCGCCGGACGCCGCTGCCGAGGACCATGCGCACAAGCACCACACCGACGCCAACCAGGACGAGGCGCTGGAAGAGACCTTCCCGGCCAGCGACCCGGTCTCGCCGTTCGTGCCGTCCAAGGCGCCGTAGCCCGGCTGCGGCTGTTGTAGGAGCGGCTTCAGCCGCGACAGGTGCCCCTGACAGGGCCTGCCGCGGCTGAAGCCGCTCCTACAGGAAGCGCTGCACCCCGCTACACCCTGCCCGCCGCCTGCAGCGCCGCGTACTCGGCGTCGCTAAACAGCCGCGAGCGCACCAGGAAGCGCACGCCCTCGCCGTTCTCCAGCGAGAACATGCCGCCGCGGCCGGGCACCACGTCGATGATCAGCTGGGTGTGCTTCCAGTAGTCGAACTGCGACGCGCTGATGTAGAACGGCGCGCCGCCGATCTCGCCCAGCTGCACGTCGCGGTCGCCGACGATGAAGTCGTCCTGCGGATAGCACATCGGCGAGGAGCCGTCGCAGCAGCCGCCGGACTGGTGGAACAGCAGCGGCCCGTGCCGCGCGCGCAGCCGCTCGATCAGCTGCAAGGCCGGCAGCGTCGCCAGCACCTGCAGCGGAACGCCAGAAGCGAGCGCGGCGTCCATCAGGCCGCCATGTCCAGCACGATGCGGCCTTCGATCTGGCCGGCGCGCATGCGCGCGAACACGTCGTTGACGTTCTCCAGCGTGTCGGTGGCCACGGTCGCGGCGACCTTGCCCTGCTCGGCGAACTCCAGCGATTCCTGCAGGTCCAGGCGCGTGCCGACGATCGAACCGCGCACGGTCACGCCGTTGAGCACCATGCCGAAGATGTCCAGCGGGAACTGGCCCGGCGGCAACCCGTTCAGCGATACCGTGCCGCCGCGGCGGACCATGCCGATCGCCTGCTCGAACGCCTTCGGCGACACCGCGGTGACCAGCGCGCCATGGGCGCCGCCGATCTCCTTCTTCAGGTAGGCCACCGGATCGGTGGTGCGGGCGTTGACCGTCACCGTGGCGCCCAGGCGCCGGGCCAGTGCCAGCTTGGCGTCGTCCACGTCCACCGCGGCCACGTTCAGGCCCATCGCCTTGGCGTACTGCACCGCCATGTGGCCGAGCCCGCCGATGCCGGAGATCACCACCCAGTTGCCGGGCCTGGTGTCGGTGACCTTCAGGCCCTTGTACACGGTGACGCCGGCGCACAGGATCGGCGCGACCTCGACGAAGCCGATGGTCTTCGGCAGGTGGCCGACGTAATCGGCATTGGCCAGCGCGTATTCGGCGAACCCGCCGTTGACCGAATAGCCGGAATTCTGCTGCGCCTCGCACAGCGTCTCCCAGCCGCCCAGGCAATGCTCGCAATGCCCGCAGGCCGAGTACAGCCACGGGATGCCGACCCGGTCGCCTTCCTTCACGTGGCCGACGCCGGCGCCGACCGCGACCACGTGGCCCACGCCCTCGTGGCCGGGAATGAACGGCGGGTTCGGCTTCACCGGCCAATCGCCCTCGGCCGCATGCAGGTCGGTATGACACACGCCGCAGGCCTCGATCTTGACCAGGATGTCGCCGGCCTGCGGCCGCGGCACTTCCACTTCCTCGATCGCCAGCGGCTGGCCGAACGCGCGCACCACGGCGGCTTTCATCGTCTTGTTCATGTCGCACTCCTTGTCCGTTGTTGCGATTCACACTAGGCGCCTTGCGGCGCCGCTGCCTTGATCGAGGTCAACCGCCGTGGCCCCGTGCATTCCCAACTCCCTGCCCGCACACGCCGATTGCGCCCACATCGGCCGGACGCGACGTGCGATAGCGTCCGGCGGAAGCAAGGCGGCGGACGCGGGTGGCACAGCGAATGGGACGCGGTCGCCGGGGGAAACAGCCGGTCGTCGGCATCCTCACGCGCGCTTCGTAAACTGCGGTCCTGGGCGGCGGGGGTCTCCCAACGCCGGCCCGCCGCTGTGCGCCCGAACGGTCTAAGGAAAGGAACGACACCATGAAGCAACGCTTGCTCACCGCCGCACTGCTGGCCCTGCTCCTGCAAGGCTGCAAGGCACCGGCATCCACTGCGGCGGCCGACGCTCCCGCAGCGGCCGCCTCGACGGCCCAGGCCGCCCCCGCAGCGGCGACACCCGCCGCGGCGGCCGCTCCCCGCCCCGCGCTGCCGCCCGAGGCCTGCGCCAAGACCCAGGATGGGTTCGCCGCGTTCCTGGAGGCGATCATGGCCGATCCGGCGCTGCGCGCCGCCTACAGCGCCCCACAGGTTGCAGAGCGCGACCTGCGCGACCCGTCCAAGCCGGTGGATCGCCCCGCCGAGCCGTTCCGGCTGGTGCTGATCGATTCGCGCTGGTCCTACGACGAGCCCGGCAAGGACCCCGCCGACCTGGCGCGGGTCGACCTGAAGCTCAAGCCCGATGGCGAGCGGATGCGCGCGGATTTCGTCAAGGCGGAGTTTTCCGCCGACGACGAGGTGACCAGGACGCTCGGCGCGCCCGAAGCCTATGTGTTCGAGTACACGCAGCAGTGCTGGCAACTGGCCCAGCATCTGCGCTGATCGGCATGGCGCCCGCGACGATGCGGGCGCCGTGATTGTTGGCACCATGGAAAAAGGAGAAGGACGATGCCCAGGTACACGATCGTCGAGTCCGTAGGACGCGGCGTGCAGCACATCCATGACTACGAGGATATCGAGCGCCATCACCCGACCCGCGGCGACGAGCGCGGCCGGGTCTACGCCACGGTCAACGGCGAGCGCGAGGAACTGCTCGGCAACTACCGCGGCGCGGCGACCGTCTCGCGCGACGGCGACCATTACGTTTCCAAGGATTTCGTGCTGCAGGCCGGCGGCTCCAGCGCGGTGCCGGTGCCGGCCATCGCCAGCGGCTACATCGGCAAGGTCGATCCCAGCGACGGCATCGTGCAGATCTACGACAAGCCGGCCAACGATCCCAGCCGCGAGATGATCGCTCAGTACCGGCACCTTGACCTGCGCAACACGCGGCTGGAAGCCGGCGACCGGATCGAGTACGGGCAGTCGGTGGGCATCCAGGGCGGCTTCAACAACGGCAATCCCAGCGCCTTCGGCAAGCACGTGCACGTCGACATCAACACCGGTTACCTGCCGCAGGCCGACCGCTACATCCGCGACATGAACAGCGGCGCGCTCACTACCGACCACCGGCCCCAGCACGCGCAGCCCAATCTCACCGCGCCGGCCCAGGTCAGCAACGTGTCCGGCAACGGACGCACGGTGGCGGCAGCCACCGGCGTCGCCGCGGCCGGCGCCGCGCCGATGGCCGACGGCACGTTGCGCAAGGAGGAACACGGTCCGGAGGTGAAAGCGCTGCAGGAGCGCCTCAACCAGTTGGGCTACACCGATGCCGACGGCAAGGCGCTGGGCACCGATGGCAAGTTCGGCGACCGCACCAAGCACGCGGTCGAGGCGTTCCAGCGCGATCATCATCTGGACGTCGACGGCATCGCCGGCAAGGACACGCTCAGGGCGCTGCGCGAGGCGCAGGTGCAGCGTCCCGGCGCTGCCGCCGCTACGCCAGGGGATGCGGCGCGCGCGCCGCTGCTGTCGGACAAGACCCATCCGCAGAACCCGATGTACCAGCAGACCGTCGCGGCGCTGGAGAAACTCGGGCCCTCGGGCGGGTTCAAGGATCGCGCCGAGCTCGAGCGGGCGGCGGGCACGCTGACCCACGATGCCAGCATCGGCGGGATGACGCGCATCGATCATGTGGTCCCCAGCAACAACGGCAAGGGCTTCATTGCGGTGGAAGGCAAGCTGGACGATCCCGCGCACCGGCGCGCCTACGTCGATCGCGACCAGGCCGCGCAGCAGACCCTGGAGCAATCCACGCAGAAGCTCCGCCAGGATCTGCCCGTCGCGGCCGAACCGGAACCGGCGCGCGAAACGGCGCGCGCGATGTCGGTCTAGTCCGGTCATCGCCGGCGGGCGGCGTCCTGCCTGCGCGCGCAGCACCTGCCGCGCGCAGGCCGACGCCGCCGGACGCGCCGGAAACGCGGTACTGCCGGGGCCGGCAGTACCGCTCCCGCGCCGTGCACGTCGCGGCGGCACTCAGAAGAACCCCAGCGCCTTCGGCGAATAGCTGACCAGCAGGTTCTTGGTCTGCTGGTAGTGGTCGAGCATCATCTTGTGGTTCTCGCGGCCGATGCCCGACTGCTTGTAGCCGCCGAACGCGGCATGCGCCGGGTAGGCGTGGTAGCAGTTGGTCCACACCCGCCCGGCCTGGATCGCGCGGCCCATCCGGTACAGCCGCGACGCATCGCGGCTCCATACCCCGGCACCCAGCCCGTACAGCGTGTCGTTGGCGATGGACAACGCCTCGGCCTCGTCCTTGAACGTGGTCACCGACACCACCGGGCCGAAGATCTCCTCCTGGAACACGCGCATCTTGTTGTGGCCCTTGAACACGGTCGGCTTGACGTAGAAGCCGCCGGCCAGCTCGCCGTCGAGGGCGTTGCGCTCGCCGCCGATCAGCACCTCGGCGCCTTCCTGGCGGCCGATGTCGATGTAGGACAGGATCTTCTCCAGCTGCTCGCTGGAGGCCTGCGCCCCGACCATGGTGTTGGGATCCAGCGGATTGCCCTGCTTGATCGCGGCCACGCGCTTGAGCGCCTTCTCCATGAACCTGTCGTAGATCGATTCCTGGATCAGTGCGCGCGACGGGCAGGTGCACACCTCGCCCTGGTTGAACGCGAACAGCACGAAGCCTTCGATCGCCTTGTCGAGGAAATCGTCGTCCTCGGCCATGACGTCGGCGAAGAAGATGTTCGGCGACTTGCCGCCCAGCTCCAGCGTCACCGGGATCAGGTTCTGGCTGGCGTACTGCATGATCAGCCGGCCGGTGGTGGTCTCGCCGGTGAAGGCGATCTTGGCGATGCGCGGATTGCTGGCCAGCGGCTTGCCCGCTTCCAGGCCGAAGCCGTTGACCACGTTGAGCACGCCGGCGGGGAGCAGGTCGCCGATCACCTCCATCAGCACCAGGATCGAGGCCGGAGTCTGCTCGGCGGGCTTCATCACCACGCAATTGCCCGCGGCCAACGCCGGCGCCAGCTTCCAGCACGCCATCAGCAGCGGGAAGTTCCACGGGATGATCTGCCCGACCACGCCCAGCGGCTCGTGGAAGTGGTAGGCGACGGTGTCGCTGTCGATCTCGGAGATGCCGCCTTCCTGCGCGCGGATGGCGCCAGCGAAATAGCGGAAGTGGTCGGCGCACAGCGGCACGTCGGCGTTGAGCGTCTCGCGCAGCGGCTTGCCGTTGTCCCAGGTCTCGGCATAGGCCAGCAGCTCCAGGTTCTGCTCGATGCGGTCGGCGATCTTCAGCAGCACGTTGCTGCGCTCGGTGGCCGAGGCCTTGCCCCAGGCGTCCTTGGCCGCGTGCGCGGCATCGAGCGCGGCCTCGATGTCCTGCGCGTTGGAGCGCGCCACCGAGGTGAACACCTTGCCGGTGATCGGCGTGCTGTTGTCGAAGTACTGGCCGCTGCTGGGCTCCACCCATTGGCCGCCGATGAAGTTGCCGTAGCGCGACTTGAAGATGGACTGCGGATCGGTGGCATGCGGCTTGGCGGTGGTGACGGCGTTCATCGTGTCTCCTGCGGCGGTAGGGAAGGATGGGGTGCCATCCGGTGTCCCTGGTTACCGCAAGGGCGATGCCAAGTTCCGGCTGCTGCATTGCGTCACGCACCTACGTCCCGCCGCAGCGCAGTGCTTGCCCGGTTCGTGCTGCGCCGCATCACGCCTGCCGATTGCGTGCGCGCGCCGGATGTGGTGTTTATCGGAACACCCGTCTCAACACCTGTCGCAATTTGCGACAGTGGAGCCGCCATGGCGCACCCGCAATCGCACCACCAGCTCGGCCACGCGCGCCGGATGTTCTTCGAGCGCGGCGGCGCCCCGGTCGGCCAGGTGCCGGACACCATCCTGCAGTCGTGGCAACGCTGCCAGCGGCTGGGCCTGACCGCGCGCGGCACGCCGCCGATCGAGCCGGTTAGCGCGCCGCGCCTGCGCGAACTGCGCGAGGCGCACGAGCGCCTGTGGCGGCTGGCCCGCGCCGAACTGGAAGGCCTGGCCGGCGATGCCGCCGCCACCGGCAGCATCGTGCTGCTGACCGACGAGGCCGGCTGGATCCTCGACGCCGAAGGCAGCCCGGGCTTCCTCGACAAGGCCGGGCGCGTGGCGCTGATGCCAGGCGCATGCTGGAGCGAGACCCAGGTCGGCACCAACGCGATCGGCACCGCCATCGTCGAGAGCCGCTCGCTGGAAGTGCGCGGCGGCGAGCACTACTTCGCGCCGCACCAGATCCTCAGCTGCGCGGCGGTGCCGATCTTCGACCCCTACGGCCAGCTCGCCGGCGTGCTCGACATCTCCGGCGAGGCCAGCGTGCAGCACATGCACGCGCTGGGCCTGGCGCGCAGGGCGGTGGCCAGCATCGAACACCGCTACTTCGACGACGGCATCCCCGGCTGCGAGCTGCTGCGCGTCCACCACGACCCGGCGCTGCTCGGCACCGCGCGCGAAGGCCTGCTCGCGTTCCGCAACGGCAAGCTGGTCGCGGCCAACGGCGCCGGCCTGCGCCTGTTCGGACTGGAACGCCACGACCTCGGCCGCGCGCCGTACGACGCCTTGTTCGAGGAACCGCTGTCGCGGCTGCGCCAGCAGGGCAGCGTGTTCGACCTGCAGGGCCGCGCGTTGCACGGCCGCGTGGACGGCGCCGGCGACGAACGGCCGCGGCGGCGTTCGCCGCAGTCGCCGATCACCGTGTCCGCAGCCACGCGCGCGCGGCCCGGCGCCGACGCGCCGCTGTTCGATGCCACGCAGGAACTGGCGCTGGAGCGTGCGCGGCGCGTGCTCGATGCGCAGCTGCCGGTGCTGGTGCAGGGCGAAACCGGCACCGGCAAGGAAGTGTTCGCGCGCGAACTGCACCGGCGCAGCGCGCGCGCCGGCAAGCCGTTCGTCGCGGTGAACTGCGCGGCGCTGCCGGAAGGGCTGATCGAGGCCGAACTGTTCGGCTACGAGGACGGCGCCTTCACCGGCGCGCGCAAGCACGGCAGCCCCGGCCTGCTGCGCCAGGCCGACGGCGGCGTGCTGTTCCTGGACGAGATCGGCGACATGCCGATCGCGCTGCAACCGCGCCTGCTGCGCGTGCTGCAGGAGCGCGAGCTGCTGCCGCTGGGCGGCGGCAAGCCGGTGAAACTGGATTTCGCGCTGATTTGCGCCACCCACCGCGACCTGGACGCGGCGATGGCCGAGCAGCGCTTCCGGCCCGACCTGTACTACCGCATCGCCCACCACAGCGTGCAGATCCCGGCGCTGCACGCGCACCCGGACCGCCGCGCGCTGGTGCAGGAGCTGTGGGCGCGGGTGGGGCAGGGCCGGCGCCTCACCGATGCCGCGCTGGCCGCGCTGAGCGCCTACCCGTGGCCGGGCAACCTGCGCCAGCTGGTGGCCTGCCTGCGCACGCTGGTCGCGCTGAGCGACGCCGGCGCCGAGGTGGACGCCGACGCGTTGCCGGCCTATCTGCCCGGCGCCGGGCGCGGCATGGCTGCAGTCGGCGGCGCCACGCCGGGGCAGGGCGGAACGACCGACGGCAGGACAGAAGCGCGCCCCAGCGCGGTGGTCCAGGCTGCCGATCTGGACAGCCTGGCCCTGAGCGCGATGCGCCAGGCACTGGACGCCTGCGGCGGCAACGTCGCCCGCGCCGCGCGCCAGCTCGGCGTCAGCCGCAGCACGCTGTACCGCCGGCTCGGACTCGGCGCGCGCTGAACGGCCACGTGGATCAGCAGGCGAAGGGCGCCGCGGATGGTCCGCCATGCACGGCCGGCGAAGCGCTGCGCCGCAATGGTGCTCGTTCCACCCTGCGCGGCGCCACCAGTGCCACGGACATGACACATGTAGGAGCGGCTTCAGCCGCGACAGGCCTTACCGGCAAACCCATCGCGACCGACACCGCTCCCACACACTTGCCGCAAGTTCGCCAGACAGCGTGCTTCGGATGCGCCTCAGGCGACTACCTCAATCGTAGGAGTTATTCAGGCACGGCGAACTCTTCGGCGTGATCACGCTGAAGCTGTCGTTGTACAGGGCGATGACGCAGGTGTTCGGCGCATCTTCGGGCTCGTAGTTGCACTGCTTGCTGTTGCGGCTGCGCGAGACGTCGCCCATCTGGAACGACAGGCTCCAGTAGTCGTTGGAACCGGTCTGCGCCTGCAGGACCACCGGCGGCGCCGACTCGCCCGGCGCCAGCGATACGGCCACCGACGTGTTGACGAAGTTTCCGCACGTGTGTTTCACGCTGACGTTGGTGATGGTCTGTCCGGTGCCATTGTTGACGACGAACGTGCCCTGGTAACTCGTCGCACTGACACCCTCGGCCAGGATGGCCTTGTCGGCTTTCTCGTCCATGTCGATCTCCGGCTATGTATCGATTGAGGTAGGAAAGGGTCCTGCGAAACGCGGCACTAACCTATCTCCGGCCGCGGCGCGGCCGCCAGCGAACCGGCCGTTCCCGGTAGACACCTCAACCGTGTTTCGTAGACACCTCGGCCCGGTTCTTCTGATTTCCCTCACGCCGTTTCGCCTACCGCGCGGTGCCGGCGTGCCGCGCTCACGCGTGCGATGGCAATGCCGCGAAAGGCCTCCAGCGTCGAGTGCGGCTGCCACGTACCAGGCTCCGCAGCGGGCGCCAACGTCACTGTCCCTGCGCCCATTGCGGCGACATGCCGCAGGCTTTCGCATCCGGGTGCGCCCATGGACGGCGCCCCCTCCACGCTGTCCGTTCTCGCGCGTCGCCCATGGCGGTCGCGAAGGGGCCACAGCGCGCGCCGCACGTGGCGCAACCTGCGTCCATGCGCGAACACGCCTCGCGTGGCGTCATCCGGATGGCAACGGGCCACCGCCATCGGCGATGGCGACGCCGCGCGAACGCGACCTCACGGCAAGAGGCGCACGCGCTTCACGAACAGCAGCCGGTCGTCCGGGCCCGGGCCGGCGATGCGGTCGCCATTGGCTTCGGTGGCGTAATCCAGCGCGACCCGCTTTCCCTTGAACGCCTGCTTCAGTACGAACACGTCGCTCTCCGGCTCGGCGACGAACCAGTCGCCGCACTGCGTCGCGCAATACGCTTCCACTTTCTTGCCGTCGGCCGCGCGCACGACGATGGTCATGTCGTCGACGCCGCCACCGGCGACCAGCGTGCCGGTGATCGAGGCGGCCGGCGCGGTGGCCGGCGCGAGGGCGGCAAGGAGCAGCAACAGGGCGGTTCTCATCGGCGGATCCTGGAGAGGAGGGGACGAGGGCAGCCGCAAGTCGCGCGAACGGCGCGATCGCGGCGGCAGCAGGCTCAGTGCGCGAAATCCCATTGCAGGCCGACGGTATAGCCGCGGTCCGGCCCCGGCTCGTAATAGCGGCCGTTGCCGTCGTTGACGATGACCGAGCCGATGTAGGCGTGGTCGAGCGCGTTGTCGATGCGCGCGAAGGTGCGCAGCGCGCCGTGCGCGGTGCTCCAGCGGCGCGAGGCTTCCAGGTTCAGCAGCGCGTAGCCGGGCGCGGTCTCGGTGGCCAGGTCGTTGGCCACGGTGTTGCCGGCGGCCACGCCTTCGACCGCGAACTGCCACGCGCGCGGCTGCCACTGCCAGCGCGCGAACAACTGCTGGCGCGGCACGCCGGGCAGGCGCGCACCGGCCGCCACCCGCGCGGTGGGCGCGGCGCAGCCGCTGCTGGCGCAGGTCAGGTAGGCCTGGCGCACGGTCGCCTGCAGCCAGGTGTAGGACAGCTGCAGCTGCGCGGTGTCGCCCAGCGGCAGCAGATAGCTGGCCTCGGCGCCCTGGCGGCGGGTGCGGCCGATGTTGCGGTAGGTGCTGCGGCCGTTGGTGTTGCTGGCCACCGCCAGCTCGTCGTCGGTGCTGGCGCGGAACAGCGCCGCTTCCCACGCCGCGCCGGCCTGGTCGCGCCATTTCGCGCCCACTTCCAGGTTCTCGCTCCTGGCCGCGGCCAGGTCCAGCGCCAGCCCGGCGCCGCCGTCGTTGCGGTAGCCCAGCTCGTTGAAGGTCGGCGTCTCGAAGCCGCGCCCGGCCGAGGCGTAGAAGCGCAGGGCGTCGCTGGCGCGGAACACCAGCCCGGCCACCGGCGTGGTCGCCGAATAATCGGTGCTGCCGCTGTCGTCCGGATTGCGGCCGACGATGTAGGCGTCGTCGGAACGGAACCGCACCCGGCTGTGGCGCAGCCCGGCCAGCAGCGACCAGCGCTCGCCGAACTGCCACCAGGCCTGCGCGAACTGGTCCACGTTCTGCACCTGGTCCTCCTGGTCGCGGCGCAACCGCCCCTTCACCCCCAGCGCGGTGCCGGCGAAGTTCTCGTAGCCGGTGCGGTGCTGCTTCTGGCGGTCGGCGTTGGCGCCGACGGTGAACTGGAACGGGCGCCCGCCCAGTTCGCCCTGCCAGGCCCAGCGCGCATCGACGCCGCCGTAGTCGCCGTCCAGGTCGATCAGCCCGCCAGCGTGCAGCGGATTGGCCTGCACCGCCACCGGTATCGCCAGGTACTGCTGCACGTCGCGGCGCCCGGCATAGCCCATCAGCCGCCAGGTCTGCCGGTCCAGCTGCTGGGTGAAGATCGCCCCGGCCTGCGCCTGGCGCGTGGACTTGCGCGTGTCGAACTGGGTCGCCACCGAGGTGGCCTGCTGCGGATCGGCGTTGAACTGGGCGCGGGTCAGGCCCAGCGGATCCTGCGCCCAGGGCGCGTCCAGGTAGTTCAGCAGCAGGTCCAGGCGCCGGCCCGGGGCCAGGTCGAAGCCGAACTTGGCGTTGACCGATTCGCGCCGCGCCTGGCTGTGGTCGCGGTAGCCGTCGGTGCGGAAGTGGGTGGCGGCGACGTTGTAGTGCACGCGGCCCTGCTGGCCCTGCAGCTGCGCCCCGGCGCTGAACGTGCCGTTGCTGCCGACGGTGCTGCGCAGCCGCCACGGATCGTCGGGCTGGCCGTCGCCGCTCCACAGCTGCACCACGCCGCCGGAGGAGTTGCCGTACAGCGCCGAGAACGGGCCGCGCAGCACCTCGATGCGCTCGGCGCCGAGCAGGTTGAAGTGCGACAGCTGGCCCTGGCCGTCCGGCATCGTCGCCGGGATGCCGTCCAGCAGCAGGCGCACGCCGCGCACGCCGAACGCCGAGCGCGCGCCGAAGCCGCGGATCGACAGCTGGGTGTCCTGCGCGTAGTTCTGGCGGTCGCGCGCCAGCAGCCCGGGCACGCCGGACAGGGCTTCGGAGACCTGCACGCCGGTGCGGTCGCTGTCGCCCAGGCCGATCGTGGTCAGCGAGGCCGGCAGGTCGAAGTCGTCCACCCCGCCGACCCGCGCGGCCTGGACCTGCACCACCGGCAGGGTGGCGGGGTCGGCATCGGCGGCGGCGCAGACGGCGGGCGACAGCCCCGCGGCGCAGAGACCGCAGAGCAGGGCGAGGGGATGGCGATTGGGCATGCGGCCATCATCGCGCATGCGCCGCCGGGCCGCACGCGGCGCGGCGCAAAGCCCCGCCACGCAAGGCCTGCGTTTGTTAGGATGAGGCGTTTGACCGCGCCGGCTCCGGTTCCTCCCGGCCCCCACCCTTCGCCAACGAACGAGTACCGCCGTGTCCTTCTTTGCAAACGTGGAACAGGTCCCAGGCGACCCGATCCTGGGCCTGACCGAGGCCTACAATGCCGATTCGCGCCCGACCAAGGTCAACCTGGGCGTGGGCATCTATTACGACGAGAGCGGTCGCATCCCGCTGCTGCGCGCCGTGCAGCAGATCGAGCAGCAACTGGCGCAGGACGCCAAGCCGCGCGGCTACCTGCCGATCGACGGCCTGCCGGCGTACGACCTGGCCACGCAGAAGCTGCTGTTCGGCGCTGACTCGCCGCTGCTGGCCGCCGGCCGCGTCGCCACCTCGCAGACCATCGGCGGCAGCGGCGCCCTGCGCGTGGGCGCGGACCTGCTGAAGAAACTGCTGTCCACCTCGACCATCGCCATCAGCAACCCGAGCTGGGAGAACCACCGCGCGGTGTTCTCCGCCGCCGGCTTCGACGTGGTCGAGTACACCTATTTCGATGCGGCCACGCACGGCCTGGACTTCGCCGGCATGCTCGCCGACCTCAACCGGCTCGCGCCGGGCAGCGTGGTGCTGCTGCACGCGTGCTGCCACAACCCGACCGGCGCCGACCTGACCCGGGAACAATGGCGCACCGTCGCCGCGCTGCTGAAGGAGCGCAACCTGTTCCCGTTCGTCGACATCGCCTACCAGGGCTTCGACAAGGGCATCGACGAGGACGCCTACGCGGTGCGCCTGCTGGCCGAGGCCGGCGTGGACAGCTACGTGGTCGCCAGCTCGTATTCCAAGTCGTTCTCGCTGTACGGCGAGCGCGTCGGCGCGCTGTCGGTGGTCTCGGCCACCGCGGCCGAGAGCAAGGCGGTGCAGTCGCAGGTCAAGCGCATCATCCGCACCATCTACTCCAGCCCGTCCACGCACGGCGCTGCGCTGGTGGCCGGCGTGCTCAACAGCCCCGAGCTGCGCGCGATGTGGGAGCAGGAACTGACCGAGATGCGCGAGCGCATCCACGCCCTGCGCGCCGGCATGGTGCAGAAGCTGGCCGCCCTCGGCGCGCCGGAGTTCGGCTTCATCCAGCAGCAGGCCGGCATGTTCTCGTACTCCGGCCTGAGCAAGGCGCAGGTGGACCGGCTGCGCGACGAGTTCGGCATCTACGCCGTCGGCACCGGCCGCATCTGCGTGGCCGCGCTGAGCCAGAACAACCTGGACTACGTGACCCAGGCCGTGGCCGCCGTGCACAAGGGCTGATCCGCCGCGAGGCTGCAGCACGAAGCCGGAAGCGCACGCGTTTCCGGCTTTTTTGTGCGCGATGTGCGCCCATCGTCGTTCCCGCAGTGATGGGCAGCCACGCGACTCTGTGCAAGCGCAGCGCTTGTGGGAGGAGCTTCAACCCCGACGCATGGCACCCCCAGCATGCGCCCCCATCAGCACACTTTCCCTGCGGCAGGGTGACGCGTCGCGCACCCGCTAATCGAAATCTCACGCAACAGCCGCGACAATAGGCGCCTTCCCCCATGAAAGGCTGCCTGCGCCCATGTCGCGAACCTCGCTGACCCGCTTCCTGATCGAAGAACAGCACGCCGGCCGCATCGGCCCGGAACTGCGCCAGCTCATCACCATCGTGTCGCGCGCGTGCAAGCGCATCTCCATCGCGGTCAGCAAGGGCGCCCTGGGCGGCGTGCTCGGCGACGCCGGCACCGGCAACGTGCAGGGCGAGGCGCAGAAGAAGCTGGACGTGCTCAGCAACGACATCCTGCTCGAAGCCAACGCCTGGGGCGGCCACCTGGCCGCGTGCGCGTCGGAGGAGATGGACCACAGCCAGCCGGTGCCCGACAAGTATCCCAGCGGCGATTTCCTGCTGCTGTTCGATCCGCTGGACGGCAGCTCCAACATCGACGTCAACGTCTCCGTCGGCACCATCTTCTCGGTGCTGCGCGCGCCTCCCGGCACCGACAAGCCCGGCGACGAGCACTTCCTGCAACCAGGCACCGCCCAGGTCGCGGCCGGCTACTGCATCTACGGCCCCAGCACGATGCTGGTGCTGACCCTCGGCCACGGCACCCACGCCTTCACCCTGGAGCGCGAGGAAGGCAGCTTCCTGCTGACCCAGGCCGACATGCGCATTCCCGAAGACACCGGCGAATTCGCGATCAACATGTCCAACCAGCGCCACTGGGAAGCGCCGATGCAGCGCTACGTCGCCGACCTGCTGGCCGGCAGCGAAGGCGCGCGCGGCAAGAACTTCAACATGCGCTGGATCGCCAGCATGGTCGCCGACGTGCACCGCATCCTCACCCGCGGCGGCATCTTCATCTACCCCTGGGACAGGAAGGACCCGGGCAAGCCCGGCAAGCTGCGCCTGATGTACGAGGCCAATCCGATGGGCCTGCTGGTCGAGCAGGCCGGCGGCGCCGCCAGCACCGGCCGCGAGCGCATCCTCGATATTCAACCCGAGCAACTGCACCAGCGCGTACCGGTATTCCTGGGTTCGAGGAACGAAGTGGCCGAGGCGGTGCGGTATCACCTGGAGCATGACACGGCGCAGGGCTGAGTCCGCCAGGTTTACTGCATTCGGCGTGGTCCGGCGACGCCCGCTTTCGCGCGGGCGTCGCCGCGTTTGTTACCGCAGAACGCGCGTCAGCGTTGGATCCTGATCGGGTGTGCAGGTGTTCGTCGGTCGATGGCAAGAGACGTTTGACGGACCGCCAGCGGGTCGGAGAGGATGTTGATGGGTCGCAATCGTGCGGTCCCGACCAGCGCCGGCGGCGCAAGGAGAGTATCGAAATGGATGAGAAGGAATTCTGGCGGATCATCGGCCTGCTCGACTGGAAGCGCACGGGCGACGACGACGCCGTGCTCAAACCGGCGGTGAAAGCGCTGGCCAAGCACGCGCTGGACGACATCGCGGCATTCGAGGACATCCTGAGCCGGAAGCTGTATGCCCTGGACACGATGGCCCATGCCAAGCAGATCGGCACGGACGCCTACGCCGACGGCAAGCATTTCTCCGTCGATCTGTTCCTGTACGCCCGTTGCTGCGTGGTGGCCAATGGCCCGGACTTCTATGCATCGGTGCTGGCCGATCCAACTCAGTTCCCGAAGGACATGGACTTCGAGGCGCTCCTGGAACTGGCGAGCGCCGCATACGAACTGAAGTCCGGCGAGGCACCCGAGGTCTTCGACACGTCGGTGAGCTATGAGACCTTCAGCAACCAGGCAGGGTGGGCGTCGGCCTAGGTCGTGCAGTGCGGCGCCGCTGCGCGGCAGGCACCCTTGGAGGCGCGAAGGCGGATGAGAATCCAGCGGAGTCGTTCCACGGGCGCCGGCCTTCTTGCCGCCTTGCTGCTGTTCTCCGCTTCCGCATGCGCAACGACCCGCTGCCCACCGGAGTTCGGCCAGAAGGACCCGCTCGTCAACGTGCTCGGCTGGCTCGTCGTCGCGGTGGGCATGGTCGTTGGCGGCTGGCTTTTCGCTTACTCGATCCGGCGTTCGCGCGGCATGCGCTGGTTGCCGCGCGGTGCCGTCATCGCGTCCGGCTTTGCCGGGATGGTGGCGCTGTGGGTCGGCGGTCTGGCACTGGCGTTCGTCTACTTTTTCCTTCAGTGCTAGGAAGGGTGCGGATGCATCATCAAACCAAGGCCGGCGCCTGGCGCTCGGCTTGACTCGGGCATCTGGCGGCCATGCTCAAAAGATTGCTCACCGTTCTGTTCGGAACAGCCGTTGTTGCAACGCCGGTTGCCGCTGGCCAGTGGCTGGAAGGCGGGCTTTACGTGACGGCACGGGAAGAGGGCGGTTTCGTCCCGCTCAAGATCCTCAAGCTGGACGATCACGGCGTCCACGTGCGCGTCTACAGCAACGTGTACCCCGCACCTCCCGAGGCGATCGACGAATCCACCTCGTACATGGCGGGCGCCGACAGGCGGGACGGCGAACCGTTGGGCATGGGACATTTGCCGATATCCACAGCGTCGTTTTCTGGCTGGGAAGCGCAATTCGTGCAGCCGTCCTCGGTGGCCGCAGAGGAACTGGAAGGCTATGAACTGTGGCTCGAAGCCGAGGGCGGCTACTTCTGAACGCGCCCGTCTGGGCAGGTCCGGACGATGCATCCGACCAACGCCGCCTCGCGGTCCGGGGTGTCGCGTATCCGACCCGCGCGGCCTGCGTCACGCCTGGATTGGACCGGCTTGCTATGCGAGCGGCGCTACGATGCGATGCCCTCTGAGATGAAACCCAGAAGTTCGAAGCGACGCCTGCTGGCTGCTGTTTTCCTGGCCTCCGTGGCACTGCTTGCTGCGGCCGTCGGCGCTGTCACGACACTCACTGCATTCCAGGCTGCGCTTTTTCCCTACAACGGCGAGGGGCGCTATTTCGACGGCGTCGCTGTCCATCATGACGGCGCCCAGTTCGTCTACGGCGCCATGGCACTTGTCGCGTGGACGTTCGCTGGCGGCGCGGCGTGGGCCGCTTACCGCTTCGCAAGATGCGCCACTTCGACCCGGCAGGGCTTGCCTGGTGGGCGGACTTAGCGCGTTTCGGCTGGTGCGCTCTACACCGAGCCCGTACGTTCGGAGGCGCATGGCGGTGGGAGAGCAGTACGCCAACTATCCGGAAACGCATAGAATCCGCCCAGGGCGATCATGGCAGCAAAGGCCGGCAGCCCATCAGGGCGGCGCGACCGCAGCGCGCCACTCGCCATGCACCCGGCTTCCATGTACGGAACCGAAGAGAGAACAGGACTGCCATGAACCAGACCGTCTTCCTCCTGTTCTTCTTCGCGACCGCGCCGATCGCGCTGATGCCGAGCGTCATTTCCTGGCTGACCCGGCACAAGGCGCGGCGGCTGATCGTGGCCGGCAATCTGGCGCTGTGGGTGCTGATCTTCTTCGCCGCCAGAAGCTTCACCATCGGGACCTCCAGCAAGTTCCAGCTGCCGACGCTGCTGGCGTTGGTCGCCTGGCTGGTGCTGCTCGGTTACTCGATCCGTGGCGGTTCGGCGTCGTCCCGAAAGGGCTAGGTCGTTCTGACGATTTCCAACCGCCCGTCGCGGCTGGATCGGCGGGTAGGCGAGCATCTGGGCAGCGGGTTCGTTCCGGCTGCCCGGCCTGGGCTTCCGGTCCGGGCGTGCGACGCCACGCCACAGCTGCGACGCCGCGGGATCGCTGGTAAGGTCGCGCGATGTCCGATCCCACTCCCGATTTCATCGAGGTCTTCGACGGCGCCATGTCCCGCGAGGACTGCGCCGCGATCATGCGCCGCCTGCGCACCAGTTCGCAGCTGCAGCCGGGCGAGGTCGGCAGCGGCGTGTTCCCAGAGCTCAAGCGCAGCCGCGACCTGCGCATCAGCGGCCTGGAGCCGTGGCGCGACGTGGAACAGCGGCTGCAGCAGGCGGTGTTCGCCGGCCTGCTCGGCTATCTGCGCAAGTACCCGCAGGCGCTGATCTCGCCGCTGATGCTGCAGGTGCCCGGCGCCGACGGCCAGCCGCACCGGCTCGGCGCCGAGGACTTCGCGCTGCTCGACGACGCGGCGCTGTCCAACCTGGCGCGCACCTGCCTGCGTCCGGGCGCGATCAACCTGCAGTGGTACGAGGCGGGCGAGGGCGGCTATCCGTACTGGCATTGCGAGCTGTACCCGCGCGACCCCGGCGCCGAGACCCTGCACCGGCACCTGCTGTGGACGCTGTACCTCAACGACGATTTCCAGGACGGCGAGACCGAGTTCCTGTTCCAGCAGCGCAAGATCGCACCGCGCGCCGGCAGCCTGCTGATCGCCCCGACCGCGTTCACCCACACCCACCGCGGCAACCGCCCGCAGGGCGGCGACAAGTTCATCGCCACCAGCTGGATCCTGTTCCAGTCGGCGCGCGCGCTTTATGGCCGGGAGTAGGGATTGGGGAGTGGGGATTCGCAAAGGCGGGATGCGGCGGCGTTCGGCGACCGGGCTGCGTCACGCCGCCTGCGAATCTGTCCGGCAGGCAGGCGCTTTGCGTCCGAAACGGAGTTGGGTTTGAGGATCTGCTATCGAAACCAGCCGCCCTGCGCGCTTACGAATCCCCAATCCCAAATCCCCAATCCCCGCCTCAAAACAGCTCCCCCTGCGGCGAAGGCGCACGCGGCGGCAGCGGCTTGACGAAGCGGCTGCTGTCCAGCGCGTGGCGGGCGCTGTCGGCGTAGCCCAGGCGCTTGTGCGCCAGCGCGAAGCGCCGCGCCAGCAGGTCGGCATAGACGCCTTCGCCGCGCATGCGCTTGCCGAAGGTGGCGTCGTAGTCCTTGCCGCCGCGCAGCTGCTGCACGGTGCTCATCACGTGCGCGGCGCGGTCGGGATGGTGCGCCTGCAGCCAGTCGCGGAACAGCGGCGCCACCTCGTGCGGCAGGCGCAGCAGCACGTAGCCGGCGGAGTCGGCGCCGGCGGCGTGCGCCGCCTCCAGCACCGCTTCCAGTTCGTGGTCGTTGATCCACGGGATCACCGGCGCCACCATCACCCCCACCGGCACCCCGGCCTCGTGCAGGGTGCGCATCGCGCGCAGCCGCGCGTGCGGCGCCGAGGCGCGCGGCTCCAGCCGCGCCGACAGGCGCGGGTCCAGCGAGGTGACCGAGAAGTGCACGCTGACCAGGTTCTCGCGCGCCAGCGGCACCAGCAGGTCCAGGTCGCGTTCCACCAGCGCGTTCTTGGTGATCAGCGAGAACGGGTGGCGCGTCTCCCACAGCACCTCGATCAGCCGCCGGGTCAGCTGCAGCTTGCGCTCGATCGGCTGGTAGGCGTCGGTGTTGATGCCCAGCGCGATCGGGCTGGGCACGTAGCCGGGCTTGGCCAGCTCGCGGCGCAGCAGTTCCGGCGCGTTGGTCTTGGCGAACAGGCGGGTCTCGAAGTCCAGCCCCGGCGACAGGTTCAGGTAGGCATGGCTGGGCCGGGCGAAGCAGTAGCTGCAGCCGTGCTCGCAGCCGCGGTACGGATTGACCGACTGCGAGAAGCCCACGTCCGGCGACTGGTTGCGGCTGATGATGCTGCGCGCGGTCTCCTCGCGCACCTCCGTGCGCAGCCGCGGCGCGGCGAATTCCTCGCTGTCGTCGGGGTGCCAGCCGTCGTCCTCGGCCTGGCTGATGGTGCGTTCGAAGCGGCCGGGCAGGTGGCTGCCGGCGCCGCGTCCCTTGATGGCCGTGCTCATCGGCACAGGCTACGCCGTCCCCGTCTCGGCTGCTGCGACGGCACGGCCACGGCGCTGAATCTTTCAGCGCCACGCGCAGGAGTCGCGTCCGCCCCGTAGAATCCGCCGATGTTCGTCATCGCGACCCTGCAGAACACCTGGGACTGGCTCACCGGCATCCCTCATTTCGGCGCCTATGTCACCGCCGCCTACCTGCTGTACATCCTGTGGCTGAGCAGCTGGATCGTGCTGCAGAAGCGCGAGCCGGCGGCGACGCTGAGCTGGGTGCTGTCGCTGGCCGCGCTGCCGTACCTGGGCTTCTTCATCTACTACCTGCTCGGGCCGCAGAAGGTGAAGCGGCAGCGCCTGCGCCGCGGCCGCTCGCGCTCGGGCATGGAGCACTACAGCAGCGTCTGCCCGCCCGACGCCGACTGCACCGAGCTGGCCAAGATCGCCCAGGCCACCACCGGGCTGGCGCCGAGTTCGGCGACCAGCGCGCAATGGCTGGTGGACGGCGCGGCCACCTACGACGCGATCGTGCGCGACATCGCCGCCGCGCAGCACCACGTGCACCTGGAGTACTACATCTTCAACCCCGACCGCAGCGGCACGCGCATCCGCGATGCGCTGGTCGAGCGCGCGCGCGCCGGGGTGAAGGTGCGCCTGCTGCTCGACGCGGTGGGCTCCTCGCAGGTGCGCAGGCGCTTCCTGCAGCCGTTGCTGGACGCCGGCGGCGAGGTGGCCTGGTTCCACCCCGCCCAGCTGCTGCGCCCGTTCAAGTTCAAGCGGCCGTGGGTGAACCTGCGCACCCACCGCAAGATCGTGGTGATCGACGGCCGCATCGGCTTCACCGGCGGCATCAACGTCACCGACGAGGAAAACGAAGCGCTGCGGCCCGACGCCTACCGCGACCTGCACGTGCGCTGCGAGGGCCACGTGGTGCGCAGCCTGCAGCTGGTGTTCGTCGAGGACTGGCTGTACGCCACCGGCCAGGGCCGCGATACCTTCGACATGGCGCGGATCTGGCCGCACGACATGCCCAGCCGCGACGAAGGCGCGATCCAGGCGCAGGTGCTGGTGTCCGGCCCGGATTCGTCGTGGGAGAGCATCCACCGCATGCAGGTGGCGGCAATCTACGAAGCGCAGCGGCGGGTGTGGCTGGTGACGCCGTACTTCGTGCCGGGCGAGGCCGCGCGCATGGCGCTGACCTCGGCCGCGCTGGGCGGGCTCGACGTGCGCCTGCTGGTGCCCAAGCGCAGCGATTCGCGGCTGGTGACGCTGGCGGCGCGCTCGTACTTCGACGAACTGCTGCAGGCCGGGGTCAGGATCTACGAGTACGGCCCGCGCATGCTGCACAGCAAGGCACTGATCGTCGACGAGGAGCTGTGCATCGTCGGCAGCGCCAATTTCGACAACCGCAGTTTCCGGCTCAACTTCGAGGTGGCGGCGATGTTCCGCGACCGCCAGCTGACCCAGGAACTGGCCACGCTGATCGGCCGCGAGATCGCCGACGCGGTGCAGGTGCGCGACGACCGCAAGCGCTCGCTGTGGCGCTACCGGCTGCCCGAGGCGCTGGCGCGGCTGACATCGCCGCTGCTGTAGCGCAGCCGCGCCGCTCTTGCGCCGTGCGGACGGCGCGTGGCCGGTGCGACGCGCCTGAACGATGCCGCGCCAGGTCGTTGTATCGCTTGCCGGTGAGCAACTCGGCACCCGCCCACCTCGGTACGTAGTGCGCTCTTTTGGTTCGCCTGCCAGACCTACGGCGCGAACGGCCATGACGCCCGGACACCCAGGCACAGATGATCCCCGTGCCCGCTGCCGCAGCGCGTGACCACGCATCGCGCGGCATATCGAACGGGAATAGGCCGCATCCTGCGAGCGCCTTCGCTGCCTGCGGGCGCGTGACGGGGCAGGCCGCGCCTCGGCGGGCGGCCGTGGAACCGCTCCCCCAGGCGGCGCTACACTGCGCCATCCTTGGGGAGATCGTCATGTACTGGCTCTTTCTGCTGCTCGCGCTGGGTGCCTTCGTCGTGGCGTTCACCACGCCGCATATGTCGCTGCTGGTGCTGGCGCTGCTGGTGGCGCTGGGGTTCCTGCTGGCCTGGGCGCGCGGCTGGTACGTGGCCAAGATCGGCGACGCCAGCCAGCGCGATGCGTTGCCGATGATCGATCCGGCCGAGCTGCGCCGGCTGCGCGAACAGGCCGAGGCGCGCCGCGCCGCGGCGGCCGCCAGCGACGACGCGCTTTCGCCGTAAGCGCCAGCCGCCGATGACCCAGCTCAGCGTCAACGTCAACAAGATCGCGGTCCTGCGCAACTCGCGCGGCGGCGCGCTGCCGAGCGTGCCGGAGGCGGCGCGCGCCTGCCTGGATGCCGGCGCGCACGGCATCACCGTGCATCCGCGCCCGGACCGGCGCCACATCCATGCCGAGGACGTGCTGGCGCTGGCCGAACTGACCCGCGCGCGCGGCGTGGAATTCAACATCGAAGGCAATCCGTTCGCGCCGCCGCGGCCGGGCTATCCCGGGCTGATTCCGCTGTGCGCGCAGGTGCGCCCGGCGCAGGCCACGCTGGTTCCGGACGGCGATGGCCAGCTGACCTCCGACCATGGCTTCGACTTCGGCCGCGACAGCGAGCGCCTGCGGCCGCTGATCGCCGAACTGAAGGCGCTGGGCTGCCGGGTCAGCCTGTTCGTCGATGCCGACAACCCCGAGCTGGCGCGCGCCGCCGAGCTCGGGGCCGACCGCGTCGAGTTGTACACCGGGCCGTACGCGGACGCGTTCGAGCGCGGCGACGCCGCGGCACCGGCCGCCTTCGCCGCGGCCGCGCGCCGCGCCCAGGCCGCCGGGCTCGGCGTCAATGCCGGCCACGACCTGGCCCAGGCCAACCTCGGCGCGTTCCTGGCGGCGGTGCCGCAGGTGCTGGAGGTGTCGATCGGGCATGCCCTGATCGGCGAAGCACTGTACACCGGCCTCGACGCCACGGTGAAAGCCTACCTGGCGATCCTGTCCTCCGTTCGATAGCGCGCCCGGCCACGGAACGCCAATGCCGCCGCTCGACCAACGGCACTTCAAGGACCTGGCGTTGTCGCAACGGCTCAGGCTCGTGCTGCTGGGCGTCGGCGTGCTGTTCCCGATGTTCTTCGTCGCCACGGTCAAGCCGGTGTTCCTGCCCGTTGCCGTGCAGCTCGGCTGCCTCACGGCACTGCTGCTGCTGCGTCGCCGCTGGCTTGGAGGCAGCTACGTTCCCGCCATGGTGTCCGCGGCGGCCTTCCTGGCCGCGTCCGCCGTCGCGTGGGCGTCCCTGGCCTGACGATCCGTTCGAGCCGCTCTGCGGCGCGGATCTGATGGATCCAGCGTGCCGGCCGGACGAAACCGCAGCGCCAACCGGGCACCGGCAGGACTCCGGATCGGCTTGAGAGCCGTTGCCTCGGAAAAACGCCACCGTTGCCGATGGCGTTTGCGTCCTTTGCCAGGTTGCCGTGGGATCTATCGCTGCAAGAAGCCGATCCTTTCCACGTCCGCATTCTTGGCCGCGGCCAGCACCTTGGCCATCACCTCGTATTCGGCATCGGGGTTGGCGTCGATGCGCAGCTCGGGGGGATTGCCGGCCGCCTGCGCCATCGCCGCACGCAAGCGCGGCTGCAGCTCGGCGAGGGGCAGGGGGCTGGCGTTCCAGAACAGCTGGCCGCTGGCGTCCAGGCGCAACTCGATCGGCGGCGGCGGTTCGAGCCGCGGCTTCGGCGCATCGGTGCGCTGCGGCAGGTCCATGGTGATCGGCCGCGCCACCAGCGGCGCGGTCACGATGAAGATGATCAACAGCACCAACATCACATCGACCAGCGGCGTGACATTGATCTGCGCCAGCGGTCCCCGGTTCCCTGCGGTACTGAAAGCCATGGCCTGCCTCCCGTCCTGTGGTTGTGGTGTCGCGTCCCCAGCCTACACCCGGATCGAGGCGTCGTGCGAGAGGCGCCAGAGGAGCGGGCGGAACCAGGCGAGGTGGACGGCAGCGGCAGGCGGCGCGGTATTTGCCGCACGTGGAACGAGCCCTGTCCGTGCGCGGCGCGTCGACGCGCAGGGCGGTGGCCTGTGGCGCGATGGGCCACTGTTCGCGACCGGTGTCCTCGGTAACGCCCTCGCCGCCGATGATCCGATGCCCTCGCAGGTGGCGGCGACGACAGCGGTGGCGCGCAACCGAACCAGAAGTGGTCCCATGCCAGGCGTCGAGCCCAAAAAAAACGCCACCGTTGCCGGTGGCGTTGCAGTCGCGTCATGACTGAGGTGTTGCGGTAAGACTTATTGCTGCACGAAGCCGATCTTTTTCATTTCCGAATTCTTGGCGGCGGCCAGCACCTTGGCCATCACTTCGTATTCGGAATCCGGATTGGCATCGATGCGCAGTTCCGGCTGGTTGGTCGGATCGCGCTGTACTTCGTTTTCCATCATCTGCGGAAGCGCCGTCACCGCCACCGGGCTGTCGTTCCAGAAGACCTGGTTCGATGCATCGATGCGCAGATCGATCGGCGGCGGCGGGTCGCGCAACTGCGGCGGCGGGTTGATCACCCGCTGCGGCAGGTCCACGTCGATCGGATAGGTCATGATCGGCGCGGTCACGATGAAGATGATCAACAGCACCAGCATCACGTCGACCAGCGGCGTGACGTTGATGTCGGCCATGGGACCACGGCCGCCTCCTGAGCTGAATGCCATGGCTCAGTTCCCCTTCTCTTTGGTCGCAACGAAACCGACGTCCAACATGCCCTGACCCTGCGCGATCTTGGTGATCTCGTTGATCGTGCGCATCTTGGTGGTGCGGTCGCCACGCAGGTTGAGCGGCGGCTGCGGGGTCTGCTGGGCAGCGCTCGAGAAGCGCGATTCCAAGGCTTCCTTGGAGATCGGCTCGTCGTTCCAGTACAGCGACCCGTCTTCCTTGACCGCCAGCGTGATCGGATTGGAACGTTTTTCGTCCTTATCCGGATCCTGCTTCAGGTTGGCTTCCGGCAACTCCACCTTGACCTTGTGGGACATCAGCGGTGCCGTGATGATGAAGATGATCAGCAGCACCAGCATCACGTCCACGAGGGGCGTGACGTTGATGTCGGCCATGGGGCCGCCGCTGTTACCACTACTGAAAGCCATAACGGGCTCCGTTAATCGTTGCGTGGACTACTCGACCGCGGATCAGCGAACGCGCGAACCAGTGGCGAAGAAGTCGTGCAGGTCGTGGGCGAACGTATCGAACTTGGCGATCGTCGAGCTGTTGACCTTGCTGAAGAAGTTGAAGGCGAACACGGCCGGGATCGCGACGAACAGACCGATCGCGGTCATGATCAGCGCTTCACCCACCGGGCCGGCGACGGCGTCGATCGAGGCGGAGCCGGTGGCACCGATCTTGATCAGCGCGCCGTAGATGCCCCACACCGTACCCAGCAGACCGACGAACGGCGCGGTCGCACCGACGGTGGCCAGCAGGGTCATGCCCGACTGCAGCTTGGTGCTTTCGCGGGTCACGGCCTGACGCAGGGCGCGGTCGACGAACTCCGAACGGCTCAGGGTCTCGCCCAGGCCGGTGCCGGTGCCGGCTTCGGCGCGCTGGTGGTGCGCGGCGGCCTGCGCGGCGTCGAGCGCGATCTTCGAGAACGGCTCGCTGGCCGGCTGCTCTTCCATCGCACGGATGGCGTCCTGCGCGTTCGGCGTGTCCCAGAACAGGCTGGTGACGCGGTCGGCCTGGCTCTTCAGGCGGGTGGCGCGGAAGATGTTGATGACGGTCCAGTACCAGGACGCGGCCGACATGATGATGAGGGTGATGAGCACCACCCAGGAGACGGCGAAGTCACCCGGCTTGGAGGTCATCTCGGTGATCAGGTGCTCGAAGCCCATCTGCGACAGGGCGTTCGATGCGTTGGTGCCCCCCGCCGCGGCGGCGATGAAAATTTCCTGCAGCATGACGCTTACCTTTGTTGTGTGTGGTGATGAGGGTGGTGCAAAGAGTAGACAGGGCCTGCAGACCGGCGGGTGCGCCGGCCTGCTGGCCTTTGTATCAGTTCAGCGCGAAGTTGACCGGTACGCGGACGCGGCCGGCGGTCTTCTGTCCATTGACGACAGCGGAATTGAACCGCCACTTGCGCGCTGCTTCCATGGCGGCGCGGTCCAGGTCGCGGTTGCGGCTGGATTTCTCGACGGAAACGTTGGTCACGTTACCGTTTGCATCGACGTCGATGATCAGGATCACCTCGCCTTCCGCGCCCGACCGGAATGCGGACGGCGGGTACTTCGGCGGGTTCATGTTCTTCGACGAGATATCGACGCTGGCGCCGATGTCGGTGGCGGCGGCCGGCGGCGACGGCGGCGACGGCGGCGTGGCGATGTCGCTCGGGCGCGGCTCCGGCACGTCGATCACCGGGGCTTCCGGCGGCGGCGGCAACGGGGTCGGCTTCGGCGGGGCCAGGTTCTTGACCGGCGGCGGCGGCGTCTCCGGCGGCTTCGGCGGCGGCGGCGGCGGGGGTGGCGGCGGCGGCGGTGCGTCGACCAGGGTGACGACGATGTTGCGTTCCTTCTCCGCTGCCGCCTTCGGCGCAACGGCTGGAATCAGCAGCAACATCAGCGCTGCCAGATGCAGCGCGATTACGAAGGCAATACCGATGATGCGCGGCCAGCTGAGGCCGGAAGCTTCATCTTTGTCGTAATGCCGATTGATGACCAGTTGTTCCGTCATGCGCCAATGACTCGTTTAGGGGGGCCGGGATTCGCGAAGAAGCTGAATCCCAGTTCACGCGGTGTCACACCGCAGGAACCTCCAAGCTTATACCAATCCCTGTGACCTGCACTACTTTAAGCACTGGCTTTCGGGGGCTTTTTTTGCGGCTTACTTCAGATTGATGATCTTCTTGGCGTCTTCCGGCTTCTTGACGCCCTTGGCCAGGGCCTGCTGCGCGGCCTGCTTGGCTTCCGGGATGCGGCCTTCCTGGTGCAGCACCTTGGCCAGGTTCAGATAGGTCTCGCCGTCCTTGGACAGCGGCGCGGCCTTCTGCCAGTTCTCGATCGCCTGCGGCACCTGGTCGCTGTAGTAGTAGGACTGCGCCAGCGCTAGATAGGTCTGGTAGTCGGGCTTGAGGATGCCCTTCTGCATGCCTTCGTTGATGACCGCGATGACGTCCTTTTCCTTCTTGTCGGTGTTGGCGTAGATCGAGTACAGCTGCTTGTACTCCTTCTCGTCGGTCAACTGCCCGGCGGCGCGCAGCTTGTCCATCACTGCGGCGGCCTTGTCCATCTGGTCGGCCTGCATGTACATGTTGGCCAGGTTGAGCTGGGCCTTCTTGTCGTTCGGCGACTTGGCCGCCAGCGCCTCGGCCGCCTTGACCGCTTCGCCGGTCTGGCCGGCTTCGGCGTAGGAGGCCATCAGCAGCTGGTTCCAGCTGTCCTTGGGCTGCGGCGAGGCGGCGATGGCCTGCTGCAGCACCGGGATCGCCTCCTGGTAGCGCTCGGTCTGGTACAGCGCCTGGCCCTTGAGGATCAGGTCTTCCGGGCGGGTCGACTTGGATTCGGCCAGGAACTTGTCCAGCGAGGCCAGGCCTTCGGCGGTCTGGTCGTCCTGCAGCTGCAACTGCGCCAGCATCAGCATCGACTGGAAGTGGCCGTTGTTGTCCAGGCCGTTGAACTGGATCGCCTGCTGCAGGTACCGCTTGGCCGCGTTGCTGTCGTCCAGGTTGTAGGCGGCCTGCGAGGCCAGCTGCGCGGCGATCGACTTGTCGTATTCGTTGGCCGCGCTGTTGGCCAGGATCTCGTCGGCCTGGGCGCGCACGCCGGCGTAGTCCTCGCCCTTGTTGTAGGTGTCGATCAGCTTCTGCAGCTTGCTGCCCAGCTTGGCCGACGGCTTGCCGGTCGGCTCCTGGCGGGTGGCGTTGGGAAACATCACCGCGGCCTTTTCGTTCTTGGACTTGCGCGAGGAGCGCTGCTCGGAGCGATCGGACTGCGCAACGGCGTCGGCCACCACCGCGCCACCGAGGGCAGCAGTGATCACCAGGGACAACAGCGCTTGCTTGCGGATACTGAATTTCATGGATCACCTCGGTGGGACCGCCCGGAGCGGCACGGAAGACGGAGCGGCCATCCAGGGCCGAGCCAGCAAAACTAACAGAAACCTGTACGCCGTGAAAACGTTTTTGGGACGCATTGCCATGCCGGCCGCGCCCGCGGGCGCGGCGCCGGCAGCGCGGTCAACCGCACTTCGGCGTCCGCCCGGCGCTGCGTGCCTGCGCATACACCGGCTCCAGCGCGGCGACGTCGCGCTGCAGTTCGCCGATGCGGGCGGTGGGATCGGGGTGGGTGGACAGCCACTGCGGCGGGCGCTGGCCGCCGGCGGCCATCATGTTCTTCCACAGGTCCACCGCCTGCGCCGGATCGAAGCCCGCCTGCGCCATCAGCCGCTGGCCGACCACATCCGCCTCGCTCTCCTGCTCGCGCGAGCCGGGCAGCAGGAACGCGGCCTGCGCGGTCATGCCGCCGACCTGGCCCACGGTGTCGCCGACGGCGCTGCCGTAGCGCGCGCCGGCCAGCGCACCGAGCAGGCTGACGCCGGTCTGGGTGCCGATCTGGCGGGTGATGCGCTCTTCGTGGTGGCGCGAGATCACGTGGCCGATCTCGTGGCCGAGCACCGCCGCAAGCTGGTCCTGGTTCTTGGCCACGGTGAAGATGCCGCTGTTGACGCCGACCTTGCCGCCGGGCAGCGCGAACGCGTTGGGTTCCTTGTCGGCGAACAGGGCGGTTTCCCAGGCGGTGCCGCGCCACTGCGCCGGCAACTGCGCGACCAGTGCGCCGACCACGCAGCGCACGTAGGCATTGCGCTTGGGATCCTGGTCGATCGGCTCCTTGGCCTTGGCTTCGGCGAAGGCCTGGACGCCCAATTGATTGAGTTCCTGCTGCGACACGCCGCCCACGACCTGGGTGCGGCCGGTCGGCGACGTCGTCGTTGCGCAGGCTGCCAGCAGCACCGTGATCGATGCCCCCAGTACAACGTTTCTCATATAGGTCCCCCTATGACACACGTCGCAGTGTGCTGGGAGGCGTCTTAACTTTTCGTCAAACGCGGCGTCAGGTCGCGCCGAACCAGTACAACCCGGCGACGGCGACGGCGTTGTTCAGGCCATGCGCGGCGATCGGCGCCCACAGCGTGCCGGTGCGTTTGTACAGCCAGGCGAACGCGGCGCCCATGCTGCCGTAGATCAGCCACAGCTGCGCGGTTTCGGCCACGCCGTTGCCGGTGGTGCCGGGCAGTTCGTGCACCAGCGCGAACGCGGCGCCGCTGAGCACCATGCCCAGCCGCGGCCAGCCGGCGTCCCACAGGCGCCCGAACAGCACGCGGCGGAACAGCAGTTCCTCGTAGGCCGGCGCGATCAGCACCGCGAACGCGAACAGGAACAGCGGCATCTGCGTCATCGCATCGCGCATCAGCGGCAGGTTGGTCGGCACCGGCTTGATCCCCAGCTGCGCGCCGAGGTTGGACAGCACGCTGCTGCCCACGAACACCGCCACCGCGACCAGCAGCACCCAGCCCCAGGTCGAGGGCACGCGCGCGGCCCGCCACGAGGCGCGGCGTTCGGCGGCCTTGGCCGGGCGGCGCAGGAAATACAGCAGCAGCGCCGCGGACAGGGTGCTGACCAGGGCGATCAGCAGTTGCGCCAGCGCGCCGGGCTGGCCCAGATGCGCGGCGACGGTGGAGGCGATGCGGTCGCTGGGAATGCCCTGCGCGCGCAGCTCCATCGTGACCTGGAACCCGCGCACCACGCCCCACACCAGGCCGCACAGCACGCTGACCGCGAGCAGCACGACCGCGGCGAGCAGCACGTCGAGGACGAAGCCGAGCACCGGCTTGCGCCAGCCGGACGGCGGCGCGGCGCTGGGCAGCGGAGGAAGAGGCGAGTGCGACGGCAGCGAGGTCATCGCGGTCCTGGGCGAGGGCAGGCGAAGGGAGGCGGGAACCCGCCGTCCCCCGGCGCGGGCCGGAGGACGGGCGCTGCCGCGGTCAGATGTCGAGGTTGGCGACCTTCAGCGCGTTTTCCTCGATGAAATCGCGGCGCGGTTCGACCACGTCGCCCATCAAGGTGCTGAAGATCTGGTCGGCGGCCACCGCGTCCTCGATGCGTACCTGCAGCAGGCGGCGCGTGTCCGGGTTCACCGTGGTTTCCCACAGCTGCTCGGCGTTCATTTCGCCCAGGCCCTTGAAGCGCTGGATCTGCCGGCCCTTCTTGGCCTCGTCGAACAGCCAGGCATGCGCCTGGGCGAAGCTGCTGATGCTCTGGGTCTTGTTGCCGCGCACGATCTGCGCGCCCTCGCGCACCAGCCCGTTCAACGCCAGCGCGACCTCGCGCAGCGGACGCAATTCGCCGCTCTCGAACACCGCCATCGGCAGCACCTGGGTCAGTTCCTCGCCCATGTGGCGGCGCACCGCGATCAGCGTCGCCGGACGCTGCTCGGTGCCGGGCTCGAAGCGCAGCTGATAGCGGGCCGTGCCCAGGCTGCCGCGGTTGAGCACGGCCTGCAGCGCCTCCAGGCTCGGATGCCGGTCGCCCTCGGCCTCCAGCTGCGCCACGTCCAGCGGCGGCAGGTCGATCAGCGCGGTCAGCAGCGCCGGATCGTAGCGATGCGCGTTGCGCGCCACCGCGTCGTTGGCGCTGGCGAACAGCAGCAGCAGCTTCTCCAGCGCGCTGCCGGTGATCGGCGGCTCGTCGGCGGCCGGGATCAGCGCCGCGCCCTCGACCGCGCTGTTGGCCAGGTAGGCGTTGAGCGCGTTGTCGTCCTTCAGGTACAGCTCCTGCTTGCCCTGCTTGAGCCGGTACAGCGGCGGCAGGCCGATGTAGATGTAGCCGCGCTCGATCAGCTCCGGCATCTGCCGGTAGAAGAACGTCAGCAGCAGGGTGCGGATGTGCGCGCCGTCGACGTCGGCGTCGGTCATGATGATGATGCGGTGGTAGCGCAGCTTGTCCGGGTTGTACTCGTCGCGGCCGATGCCGGTGCCCAGCGCGGTGATCAGCGTGCCGACCTGGTCGGAGGCCAGCATGCGGTCGAAGCGCGCGCGTTCCACGTTGAGGATCTTGCCGCGCAGCGGCAGCACCGCCTGGTTCTTGCGGTTGCGGCCCTGCTTGGCGGAGCCGCCGGCCGAGTCGCCCTCGACGATGAACAGCTCCGACAGCGCCGGATCCTTCTCCTGGCAGTCGGCCAGCTTGCCGGGCAGGCCGGCGATGTCCAGCGCGCCCTTGCGGCGGGTCAGGTCGCGCGCCTTGCGCGCGGCCTCGCGGGCGCGCGCGGCATCGACGATCTTGCCGGCGATGGCCTTGGCCTCGTTGGGATTTTCCTGCAGGAACTCCTCCAAACGGGCGCCGAAAGTGGCCTCAACGGCCGGCTTCACGTCGGAACTGACCAGCTTCTCCTTGGTCTGCGAGGAGAAGCTGGGGTCGGGCACCTTCACCGACAGCACCGCGATCATGCCTTCGCGCATGTCGTCGCCGGAGAAGGCGATCTTGGCCTGCTTGGCGATGCCGTTCTGTTCGATGTAGTTGGACAGGGTGCGGGTCAGCGCGGCGCGGAAGCCGGCCAGGTGGGTGCCGCCGTCCTTCTGCGGAATGTTGTTGGTGAAGCAGAACATCGTTTCCTGGTAGGCGTCGGTCCACTGCAGGGCCACGTCCACCACGATGCCGTTGTGCTCGCCGGTCACCGAGATCACGTTCGGGTGCAGCGGGGTCTTCAGCTGCGCCAGGTGCTCGACGAAGCTGCGGATGCCGCCTTCGTACTCGAACACGTCCTGGCGGCCTTCGCCGCGCTCGTCCTGCAGGGTGATCTTGACCCCGGAGTTGAGGAAGGACAGCTCGCGCAGGCGCCGCGCCAGGATGTCGTAGTGGAATTCGACGTCGCTGAAGATCTCCACCGCCGGCTTGAAGCGCAGCGTGGTGCCGCGCTTGTCGGACGCTTCCAGCTGCTTGAGCGGGTACTGCGGCTCGCCCAGCTTGTATTCCTGCTGGTAGTGGTGGCCGTCGCGCCACACGTCCAGCCACAGGTGCTCGGACAGCGCGTTGACCACCGACACGCCGACGCCGTGCAGGCCGCCGGAGACCTTGTAGCTGTTGTCGTCGAACTTGCCGCCGGCGTGCAGCACGGTGAGGATCACCTCGGCCGCGGAGACGCCTTCTTCCTTGTGGATGTCGACCGGGATGCCGCGGCCGTTGTCCGACACCGCCACCGAGCCGTCCGGCAGGATCCTGACCAGCACGTTGTCGGCATGGCCGGCCAACGCTTCGTCGATGGAGTTGTCGACCACCTCGAACACCATGTGATGCAGGCCGGTGCCATCGTGCACGTCGCCGATGTACATGCCGGGACGCTTGCGGACCGCTTCCAGCCCACGCAGCACGGTGATCTTGCTGGAGTCGTAGGTGGTGTTGGCGGGCGAGGTTGGCGGATTCTGTTCTTCGGTCATGCGCTTGCCGTAGGCTCCACGAGTCGGACGACGGCGGGCAGGAGCCCGGTCGCGCCGATGGATAGGGGATTGCAACGAATTATAGCAGCCCCAGCCCTCCGGCCCCGCGCGGGCTAGGGACGGGCCAGGACCTGCCCATGTTCCACGTGGAACCGCGCAATCGGCAGTGCCGTATCGGCCAGCGCCTGCGGGGTCTCGGTGGCGGTGACGAACACTTGCGCTGGTCCGTCCTGCAGCCGCTGCAGAACGCGGCGTTGGTGGTGCTGGTCCAGTTCCGAGGCCAGGTCATCCAGGGCGATCACCGGCCACTCGCCGCGCTGCTCGGCGTAGTCCTCGGCCTGGGCCAGCAGGCAGGCCAGGGCGGTGAGCTTCGCCTGGCCGCGCGACAACGCCTCGCGGCCGGGAATGGCGGCGAACTCCAGGCTCCAGTCGGCGCGATGCGGCCCGACCGAGGTGTAGCCGTATTGGCGGTCGCGCTCGCGATTGAGCAGCAGGGCGTCGGCCAGCGACACTTCGTGGCGACGCCAGCCTGGCGCGAACTGCAGGTGCTGGATGCCCAACGCCGGCGCCAGTACCGGGCCGAGCGCGAGCAGTCGCTGCAGCAGCCGTTCGAGGTACTGCTCGCGGCGCGAGGTCAGCGGTTCGCCGGCCTCGGCCAGTTCGTGGTCCCAGGCATCCAGGGCCGCGCCGCCACCGCCGCTCTTCAGCAGCACGTTGCGCTGTTTCAGGGCCCGGGCGTAGCGGCGCCACAGCGCCAGGAAATCTGGTTCCACGTGGAACAAGCCCCAGTCGACGAAGCGCCGGCGTGGTTCGCCACCGCCGCTGACCAGCACGTGGCTGCCCGGTTCGAAGGTGACCACCGCCAGCGCGGCGCAGAGCGTGCCCAGGTAGGCCACGTCCTCGCCGTCGAGACGGCCGCGCCAGTCCTGGCCGCTGTGGCGCAGGCCTGCGCGGCGGCGACGCGGTTGCTGGGGTTCCGAGCCGCGCTCCTGCCATTCGACGAAGACGTCCAGGGCCTCCTGGCCCTGGCTGACCAGGCCGTCGCGGACCCGCCCGCGGAAACTGCGGCCGTAGGCCATCAGGTGCATGGCCTCGAGGATCGTGGTCTTGCCGGCGCCGTTGTCGCCGGTAATCAGGTTCAACCCGGGTGCGGGAGCCAGTTCCAGCGCGGCGAAGCGGCGCAGGTGGTGGAGGTCGAGGCGGGAGACGTGCATGGGGAATCGGGCGAGGGCGCTCGCACCGGGCGCACGCGGGTCGGTTCATTGGGGGCAGGGCGGCAGCATACCCAAAGCGGTGGCGGGCGTCCTGTGGGGAGCGTGGCTGATGCGTGCGGCGAGGCTGGCAGCCGCTTGATGGCGGGCGCCGTTGTACCCGTGTCCAGGCTTGGAGGTCGTTCAGCGGTAGCGAATGCTGGATCTCGAACCGTATCGACAGACGTCAGACGCGATCAGAAGGCCCGTCGCGACTGAAGTCGCTCCTACAGGGAGCGATCGCAGCGTTTGAAACGCCTACTAGGGCCTACCAAAAGAAAACCCGGCGCAGGGCCGGGCTTCTTCAGGTGTGTTCCACGTGGAACACAGATTTCGCTGCCGTCAGAGGCGCAGTGGCATCACCACGTGGCGCGAGCGGGCGCTGCTGGCCTCGCGCACCAGGGCCGAGGAGTTGGCGTCGCGCAGCTGGATCACGATGAATTCCTCGCGCAGTGCCGACAGGGCATCGAGCAGGTAGTTCACGTTGAAGCCGATCGCCAGGTCGCTGACCTTGGTGTCGGCCTCGATCTCTTCCTGCGCCTCTTCCTGCTCCGGGTTGTGCGCGCTGATCTTCAGCTGGCCCGGCGAGACTTCCACGCGCACGCCGCGGTACTTCTCGTTGGACAGGATCGCCGCACGCTGCAGCGCGGCGCGCAGGGCTTCGCGGTCCAGCTTGACCTCGCGGTCGGCGCCGATCGGGATCACCGCTTCGTAGTCCGGGAAACGGCCGTCGATCAGCTTGGAGGTGAAGGTGACATCGTCGCGCTTGACCCGCACGTGGCTGCGCCCGACTTCCAGCTCCACTTCGCGGTCGCCGCCTTCCAGCAGGCGCTGCAGCTCGGTCACGCCCTTGCGCGGCACGATGATCTGGCGCTTGGCGCCGCCGGCGTTCTCCAGCTCGGTCTCGCACAGCGCCAGACGGTGGCCGTCGGTGGCCACGCAGCGCAGCGTCTGGTCGCGCAGGTCGAACAGCAGGCCGTTGAGGTAGTAGCGCACGTCCTGCTGCGCCATCGCGAAGGCGGTGCGCTCGATCAGTTCCTTCAGCGCCGCTTCCGGTACCGCCACGCGTTCGGTGGCCTCGACTTCGTCGACCGACGGGAAATCGTTGGCCGGCAGCGTGGCCAGGGTGAAGCGGCTGCGGCCGGCCTGCACGGTGATCTTGTCGCCGGTCTGCGACACGGTGATCTTGCTGCCGTCCGGCAAGGCCCGAATGATCTCGAACAGCTTGCGGGCCGGAATCGTGGTTTCGCCGTCCTGCGCGTCGTCGACCGCGATACGCGACACCATTTCCACTTCCAGGTCGGTGCCGGTCAGCGACAGCTGCCCGTCGTGCACCTGCACCAGGAAGTTGGCCAGAACCGGCAAGGTCTGGCGGCGTTCGACCACATTGACGACTTGCGCCAATGGCTTGAGGAAGGCTTCGCGCTGCAGTGTGAAACGCATGTGGTTCCGTGCCCCTATGCTTTAAAAGATGTGGAATAAATCAAAAGCTTGGTGGTGATGGTAGAGCGAATTTCGGTGCAAAGGTAGCTCAACTATCTGTATTGAAAGGATTTTTCGGCCTCTCAATCCCCTGTATTACTGCCCCTGGAAGGGTGGGGAAACCTGTGGATAGTTTTGCCGCCGCCGCCGCGCTGCACTTTATCCACAGTTTCTCCCGGATTTGTCGCGAAGTCATGCACCGATTTATCAAGCGCCTCCGGCAAGCGCTGCCGGGAGGCGCCCGCAAGGGCGCGTCACTCGCTCAACTTGCGGATCAGCTTGTCCCAGTCCTCGCGCAACTTGCCGTCGGTTTCCATCAGGTGCTTGATCTGCCGGCAGGCGTGCAGCACGGTGGTGTGGTCGCGGCCGGCGAACGCGTCGCCGATCTCCGGCAGGCTGTGTTCGGTCAGTTCCTTGGTCAGCGCCATCGCCACCTGCCGCGGTCGCGCCAGCGAGCGGGTGCGGCGCTTGGACAGCAGGTCCTTGATCTGCAGGCCGTAGTAGTCGGCCACGGTCTTCTGGATGTTGGGGATGCCGATCGCCTGCTGCTGGGCGCGCAGCAGGTCGCGCAGGGTTTCCTGGGCGAACTCGGTGGTGATCGCGCGGCCGGTGAAGTTGGCGCGGGCGGCCAGCGTGTTGAGCGCCCCTTCCAGGTCGCGCACGTTGGAGCGCATCTTCTTGGCGATCAGGAACGCCACGTCGTCGGGGATCTCGGCGCCGCGCTCGCGCGCCTTGGCCAGCACGATCGCCGCGCGGGTCTCGAAGTCGGGCGGGTCGATCGCCACCGACAGGCCCCAGGCCAGGCGCGACTTCAGCCGCGGCTCCAGGCCTTCCACTTCGCGCGGGTAGCGGTCGCAGGTCAGGATGATCTGCTGGCGGCCGTCGAACAGCGCGTTGAAGGTGTGGAAGAACTCTTCCTGGGTGCGGTCCTTGCCGGCGAAGAACTGGATGTCGTCGATCAGCAGCGCGTCCACCTGCTGGAACTGGCGCTTGAACTGGTCCATGGTCTTGTCCTGCAGCGCGCGGATCATCGCGCTGAAGAACTGCTCCGACCGCAGGTACATGACCCGCGCGTTGGGGTTCTGCTCGCGCATCGCGTTGCCGGCGGCGAACATCAGGTGGGTCTTGCCCAGGCCGGTGCTGCCGTACAGCAGCAGCGGGTTGTGCGCGCGGTCGCCGGGTTTCTGCGCCGCCTGCGTGGCCGCGGCCAGGCCGAGCTGGTTGCTGCGGCCTTCGACGAAGTTGGCGAAGGTGTAGTGCGAGTCGAGGTTGCCGGCGAACGGCTCCAGCAGCGGCGCCGGCGGCGTGCGCGCGGCGGCCGCGTCGCTGGTGGCCGCGTCGCTGGTGGCCGCGGCCACCGGTTCGGGCGCGCGCGGGCGCGAGCCGACCTGCAGCGCCACCTCGCCGCTGCCGGCGAAGTAGGTCAGCAGCTCGCGGATCCGCGCCAGGTAGCGCTCGCGCACCTGTTCGACGATGAAGGCGTTGGGGGCGTACAGGACCATGCTGTTGTCATGGCGCTGTTCGGCTTGCAGCGGTTTCAA